>JAVHLY010000024.1 GCA_031081585.1 Armatimonadota bacterium | reverse complement strand
GCTAGACGACGGGACACGGGGCGGGCGGCAGGACGCCCGACCTCCGGCCGCTACCGGGTTCCTGCCAGTCGCTCGAGGATCCGCCCCAGCCGCTCGATCTCCTCGCCGTACCCCTGGAAGTCCCCCGCGGCCAGCCGCTGACGCGCGCGCCGGTAGACCTCCAGCGCCTCCCGGGCGAGCCGCTCCCGCTCCGCCGCCGTCCCCGGCCCTGCGGAGCCTGGCGGCCCCGGGGCAGCCGGGCCCCGAACGGGCGGGCCCGGAGCCGGTGGGCCCGTCGCGGCGCCCGGCGGCGCCGGGCGCCCGCCCACGACCGCGGCCAGGGCGGCCTCCAGGGTCTCCGCCATCTGGATGCGCGGCCCCGTGGCCACGATCACCCGCTTCAGCTCGGGGAGCTGGCTGCGCGTCGCCTGCAGGAAGAGGGGTTCGACGTAGAGCAGCCCCTGCTCGATGGGGATGACCAGCAGGTTGCCGCGGATGACCCGCGACCCCTCCTGGTTCCACAGCGTGATCTGCTGGGAGATGTGCGGGTCCTGGTTGATGCGCGACTCCACCTGCATGGGGCCGAAGACGATCGACTGCTTGGGGAAACGGTAGACCAGGATCTCTCCGTAGTGCGGGGGGTCGTTGCGCGCCGCCATCCACCCCACCAGGTTGTCCCGGTTGGCCGGCGTGAACGGCAGGATGAGGACGAACTCCGGCCGCGCCCGCGGGTCGGGATCGACGCGGATCGTCACGTAGTACGGCTCCACCGGGACCGTCTCGTCGCCGAAGACCTCGTTGGGGATCGCCCAGATGTCCTCCCGGTTGTAGAAGACCCGCGGGTCGCGCATGTGGAAGGTGCTGTAGACGCGCGCCTGGACCTCGAAGAGGTCGACGGGGTAGCGGAAGTGGGCGGCGATGGCGGGCGGGACGGCGCCGGCCGGCTTGAAGAGCTCGGGGAAGACGCCGGCGAAGGCCTGCGCCACCGGGTCCGTGGGGTCGACCAGGTAGAAGTCCACCGTGCCGTGGTAGGCGTCCACCACCACCTTCACCGAGTTGCGGATGTAGTTGATCCCCCCGAGCGGCGTGCTGTAAGGGTAGCGGCTCGAGGTGGTGTAGGCGTCCACGATCCAGTAGAGGCGGCCGTCGGCCAGCACCAGGTACGGGTCGCGGTCGTAGCGCAGGAAGGGGGCGATGCGCTCCAGCCGCGTGCGGACGGTACGGGCGAAGAGGATGCGGCTCTGGGGGCCGATGTCGCCGGAGAGGGCCAGCTTCAGGTCGGCGAAGCGGTAGGCGAAGGCCAGCCGGCGCAGCCAGGAGAGACGGATGCCGCCCCGCCCGCCGTAGGTGGTGTAGACGTTCTCGTCCCCGCGCGGGTAGTCGAACTCTTGCACCCGGGTGTTCACGATGACGTAGCGGTCGGTGCGCTCGCCGAAGTAGAGGCGCGGCTCGCGCACCGCCAGCTCCGGCAGGCCCCGCGGCGGGATGTCCCGCAGCCAGAACTCCGGCATCCCCTCCTCGGAGATGCGGTTCACCGGGCTCATCACCAGGCCGAAGCCGTGGGTGAAGACCAGGTGTTCGTTCACCCAGGAGCGGGCCGGGGCGGTGAGGCGCTCGATGTCCAGCTCCCGCGCGGAGAGCATCACCTGCCGTTGGGCTCCCTCCACCCGGTAGCGGTCGATGTCCACGTCGAGGAAGGTGTAGTACTGCCGCAGTGACTGGAGCTGCCGGTAGGCCTGCAGCAGCGGCCGGTAGTCCCACAGGCGCACGTTCTCCACCGTGTCGTGGTGACGCTGCAGGTCCGCGGCGGTGACGGCCCCGCCGGGGAAGTCCACCTCGCGCACGCGGGTGAGGCCGAAGCCCGCCAGCGTCCCCTGGATGCCGCGGCGGATGTAGGGGGCCTCCAGGGTCAGCTCGCTCGGCTTGACCCGGAAGGTCTGCACGAACCCGGGCAGCACCCGCAGCCCCACGAACCAGGCCGCCAGGGTGAGCAGCAGCACCCCGGCGGCGAAGCGCAGGGTGCGCAGGCGCACGTTGGCCAGCAGCAGGAGCCCGGCCACCAGGAAGAGGACCGCCAGCACCCGCAGGGCCGGCAGGACCACGTGGACGTCGGTGTAGCCCGCCCCCGCCACGATCCCGCCCGGGGCGTAGACGAGGGCGAAGCTGTCGAGCCAGAAGCCCCAGCCGCGGACCAGCAGGAGCAGGCCGAGTAGCAGCGAGAGGTGGACGCGGACGCGCGGCGGGGGCGGCCAGGCGCCTCGCACCGCCGCCGGCGCGAGCTGCAGCAGGTAGCCCGCCCCCACCGCGATGAGTGTCACCACGAGCCAGGCGAAGAGGAACTGGGCGACCCACTGGTAGACGGGGAGGCGGAAGACGAAGAACCCGGCGTCGATGCCGAAGAGCGGGTCGGGCACGCCGAAGGGCCGGGCGTGCACGAACTGCTGGAACATCGGCCACCGCTCCGAGGCCCCCAGCCCTGCCACGAAGGCCAGTGCCGCCAGCCCCAGCGTGACCCAGCGCGGCAACAGGGTGGGCGCGCGGCGGCGGCGGAAGCCGCGGGGCGTCCGCACCATATCGACGACCTCGCCGGCCGGCGGGCGCCGTAGCAGCGGCAGGGCGTTCAGGGAGAGCAGCAGGAAGAGCACGCCACCCACCACGAGGGTGACACCGATGCGGGAGAGGAGCGGCACCCAGAAGACGCGGCGGTAGCCCACCTCGCCGAACCACAGCCAGTCGGTGTACCAGCGCGCCAGGGTGGGGGCGAGGATGAAGAGGACGACGACCAGCGCGACCAGCAGCACCCGCCACAGCCAGGTCATGGTGGACTCCTCTTCGCGCCACGGCTCCCCGCCCCCTGGGTGGGGACCATGCGGGACCGCCCGTAGGCTACAATATGCGTGATGGCCATGGTGACGCTCGACCGCGACCAGGTCGTGGAGGTCCTCAAGACCGTCTACGACCCGGAGATCCCCGTGAACATCTGGGACCTGGGACTGGTCTACGACCTGACGGTGACCGACGCGGCCGTGGCCATCAAGATGACCCTCACCGCGCTGGGCTGCCCCATCGGCCCGGCCATCGCCGCCGAGATCGAGGAGAAGGTCAAGGCCCTCGGCGCCCAGACCGTGACGGTGGACTTCGTCTGGTCCCCGCCCTGGACGCCCGACCGGCTCACCCAGGAGGGCCGGGAGATGCTCCAGGCGATGGGGTACCCGGTGTAGTCGCGCGCCGCATCGGCGCGCGACCTCGCCTGACCCACTCCATGCCCCTCCCCACCGCGTACCCCACGAGCCCGATCACGGGCGTCACCGGCGCCAGCACCCCGACCGGCACCATCGCCACCAGGCTCAGGTAGAACCGGAACCCGTGCCCCAGGTCCGGGAGGTACCAGGGGAAGCGGAAGCCCCACAGCACCCAGAAGTGCAGGGCGTGGAGCAGGACGACCCAGGCGACGAGGTAGGCGGCGGTGAGCCCCGCCACCGCTCCCGTGGCCGCCCCGCGCCGCCGGGCGGCCCACCCGGCCACGAAGGCGGCGGCGGCCAGCGCCAGGGCCGCCTCGCGGGCACGCTCGTCGAAGAACGGCCGCAACAGGTCCTCCCGGTTGATGACGCTCAGCGAGAAGGTGTACCCGCGGCCGACGTACAGCCCCAGCGCCACGACGAAGAAGACGGCGGCTCCGGCCGCCGCCGGCAGCAGGTCTCGTCGCGGGCGGTAGGCCAGCAGCCCCGCCAGCGGCACGAGCCCCAGGACGAGGGCTCCCGGCAGGCGTGACCGGCGCTCGCGCCCAAGCCCCCGCTCGCGCCACTCCGACATCTGCCGGGCCAGGTCGTCGGCGGCGGCCATGAGCGCCTCCTCGGGGGTGGCCGTCCCCAGCGGCGTGGTGAAGACGGGCGCGTGCCGGCGCAGCGCCACCTGCGCGTAGACCCCGAAGATGGCCGCCTGCTGCTGCCCCCACCGCCGGTCCAGCCCCTCCGGCATCGCCGTGAAGGCCTCGATGAGCGGGCGGCCCACGCTGTGGCTGGGGATGGGCAGGCCCAGCAGGGCGGCCAGCGTGGGGGCGAGGTCTGCGTGGCGCGCCTCGAACCCTTCCCCCGCCGCCACCCCGGGGCCGGCCAGCAGGAGCGGCACCGCCCGGACGACCTCCTCGGCGCCGCCGTGCCCCCCGCGGTCCAGGTGGCCGTGGTCCGCGGTCAGCAGCACGGCCGTGGTGGCGAGGTCCACTCGAGCGAGCAGCCGCCCCAGCTCCTCGTCCAGCACGCGCACCGTGTCGGCGTAGGGCTGGCTGCGCACGCCGTAGCCATGCGCCATCAGGTCCGGGGCCGGGAAGTGGAGGAGGATGAGGGCGGCCGTGCCCTCGCGCAGGAAGCGCTCGCCGGCGCGGGCCACCGCGATGGTGGTCTGGTGGATGGCGGCCAGGTCGGTCAGGGGTGGGTCGGGGACCGCCACGACCTCGTCCAGGTCACCGCCGAAGAGCTGGCGCCACCCGGGGTGCCCGGCGGCGGCCGTGCGGTGCCCGGCGCGCCGGGCGGCGGCGAAGAGCGAATCCACGCGCACGGGGCCGCGGTGCCAGTTCGTCGTCACCCCGCTGATCTCCGGTGGGGCACCGGTGGCGATGGCCGTCCACCCGGGGTACGAGAGCGTCGGCGGCGTGGCCCAGGCCCTCCCCAGCGCGGCGCGGGTCTGGAACCGCTCGCGCACGGCCATGCCGGCGAAGGTGTCGACACGCAGGCCGTCCGCGACGATGAGGAGCGCCCGCCGCGCCGGGCCGGGGCCGCCCGGCGCGGGCGGGAGCGGAGCAGCGAACGGCGTGCGGTACTCGACGACCGCATTCCAGGTCCGCACGGCCAGGGCCCGCGCGCCGAGCCCGGCCAGCACCAGCATGAGCGCAAGGAGGAGGACGGCGAGCGGGCGGCCCACCCGCAGGCGCATCGGGCTCATCCCCGGAACCATTCGGGCCGTCGGGTCGTTCCCCTTGCCGGCGGTCGGTCCGAGCGGCAGGGAGCGGCAACCTCGCCGGCGGATAGAATGACGGCGTGACCCGCAAACACCGCGCCCGCGCCCGTCCCCGCCAGCCGGCCGGCCGGCGGCGGGGCTACCTCCCCTGGCTTGTCGCCGCGGTGGTGGCGGCCGCCTTCATCCTCATGGTGGCGGCCCTGGCCCGCCAGCCGCGCCTGCCTCGCGTGGGGGATCACTGGCACGCCCGCTTCACCCTGGAAGTGTGCGGGACGGTGCAACCGCCGTTCCCGCCCTCTCCGGGCGACGTCCACACGCACGGCGACGGGGTGATCCACATTCACCCGAGCACGCGCGAGACCAGCGGTCGGGCGGCGTCGCTTGGCGCGTTCTTCCGCAGCGTCGGCATGCGCCTCACCCCTTCCACGCTCTCCTTGCCCGACGGGCGGACCTTGCGGGACGGGGAGCGCTGCCCCGACGGGCGGCAGGCGCACCTGCGCGTCCTGGTGAACGGCCGGGAGGTCCGCGACCCCCTCGCCTACGTGCCGCAGGACCGCGACCAGGTCCGCGTCGTCTATGGGCCGTGAGGGCCCCGCGCCGCGGGGAGCCTGCCTCACTGCGCGTGTACTGCCTCATCCACTGAGGTCATACAGCGCGTTGACGGGCGCAGAGCGGCTTCGCTAGCTAGGCTGTGGCAGTCGCCCTGGGTTGCCAGATGGCTCAGGGGAAAGGAGGTGAGGCCGCGGATGGATCCCGTGACCCCGGCCCACCTGAGGAGGACAGCGGGGTAGGTCCCCCTCGGGGTGTGCACGCCCAGCGTCCTGGCTCGTGGGCCGGGGCGCTTTTCTGTTGGGCGGTGGTTCGCGCGGCCCGTCTGGACGAACCCGTCTTAACGAAGAGGAAACAGGGCAGGTCAGGTCGTAGAGAAAGCGGCGTTCGTCGTCGAGCCGTCGCCGCGTTCGACCCGAGCAACCGTCGTGGCGCTCATCCTGGCGTTCCTGGCCATCCTCTTCCTCCTCCCGGCGGGCCCGGCCGGCGGGCAGCCCCGTGGAGACGACCCCGCCCGCCTGCTGGACATCGGCTGGACTCTTCAGGAGAGCGCAGTGAAGATCGTGGTCCACCTGGACCGGCCGGTCCGCTTCCGCACGGTGAATGCCGCTGACCGGCTTCTGGTCGACCTCTGGCCGGTGGAGGCGGACCGCCCCCGGGTCGTCCCGGTGCGCACGGGGGTGGTGGGGGACGTCTGGCAGGAGACGCTGGACAGCCGCATCGTGCGGATGAGCATCGGGCTGCGGCGGGCCGCCCGCTACAAGTTCTTCACCCGGGCCGAGCCCTACAAGCTGGCCGTCATCCTGGTCCCCGTCTGGCAGGCCACCACGCCACTCCCGGCCAGCGTGGCCTACCGGAAACTGCGGGTGGAGACGGGGCGCGGCTCGACGGCCGTCCACGCGGTCACGGTCGACCTGGGCGACCCGCGCATCGAGCTCCGTCCCGTCCTCGCCTCCGGGGTCATCCCCGGGCACGAGCCGACCGGCGCCGCCGCCACCCGCCACGACGCCATCGCCGCCATCAACGGCGGGTTCTTCACCGTCCCCACCGGCCAGCCGCTCGGGATGGTCGTCATCGACGGCAAGCTCCTCTCCACGCCGCTGCCGCGCCGCTCGGTCTTCGCCATCACCACCCAGGGGCGCCCGGTGATCCAGCCCTTCGAGTTCCGCGGGCGCCTGGAGACCGACACGGGGCGGCGCGCGCCCATCTCGGCGGTGAACCGGCCGCCGCGCTCCGGCGGGGTGGCCGTCTACACCCCCGAGTACGGGCCGCTCACGCCGGCGCACCGGCTGAGCGCCGTCGTGCGCGACGGTTACGTCGTGGGCTTCGCCTCCGGCCGCGTCCCCATCCCCGCCGACGGCTACGTCCTCTCCACCGCCGCCTGGGAGACGCACTACCTCACCGAGACCCTGCAGCGCCAGCAGCGCCTCCGCCTCGACCTGGCGGTGACGCCCGGGAGCATCGTCCACGCCCTCGGCGGGGGGCCGCGCCTGGTGAAGGACGGGGAGGTCTTCGTGCCCTACGAGTGGGAGTGGTTCCCCCGCAGCCTCGTCATGCGCCGCACCTCCCGGTCGGCGGTCGGCATCACGGCGGCGGGAAAGGTGGTCCTGGTCACGGTGGAAGGGCGCAACCGCGAGAACAGCGGCATGAACCTCTACGAGCTGGCCCGGTTCATGCGGGCGCTCGGCGCCGTGCAGGCCATGAACCTCGACGGGGGTGGCTCGTCGACGCTCGTCGTCGGCGGCCAGGTCGTGAACCGGGCGGAGCGGGAGCAGCGCGGCGTCGCCTCGATGCTGGTGGTCGTGCGCCGCCCCGGCGACTGACCCCCCGCCCTGGCGGCTGACCCCCCGCCCCGGCGGCTGAACCCCCGCGCGGGCCCGCCCCTCCCGCGCCGACCCTGCCCGACGCCTCCGGACCCCGCGTCCCCCCCACCGGCCTCCGCCCGTAGCATCCCCCGGAGGGCACCCTGCGCCCGCGACCTCGCCTGTGGTAAGACCGTTACACAGCCGCATGACGATGCTGGAGGGACCGGAGCGATGCCCCTGCTGCCTCCCCTGACGCGCGTGGAGGCCGTCGAGGCGATGGAGCGGCCCCAGCCGCTGGCGGCAATGGCCGCCTGCCTCGCCGACCTGGCCCGCCTCAACCGGCTGCTGGGGATGCGCCGCCTGGTGGTGCGCCTCCTCGGGCCGTTCCTGGCCCCCGGTGTGACGACGCTCACCCTGGCCGACGTGGCCACCGGGGGCGCCGACCTCCCCCGCGCCTTCGTCGCCTGGGGACGGGCGCGCGGGGTCGCCGTGCGCGTCCTTGCCCTCGACCGGCACCCTCTGATCGCTACCCTGGCGCAGGAGGCCACAGCCTCCTTCCCCGAGATCGCCGTGGTCGTCGGGGACGCACGGGCGCTCCCGCTGCCCGACGGCGCGGTGGACGTGGCCATCTGCACGAGTACCCTCCACCACTTCTCCCCGGATGCGGCGGTGGCGGTCCTGCGGGAACTCGACCGGGTGGGGCGGCGCGGCTTCATCGTCACCGACCTGGTCCGCGCGTGGGGCGCGTATGCCGGGGCCCGGGTCCTGGCCGCCACGGTTCAGCGGAGTCCCATCACCCGGGCGGACGGCCCGCTCTCGGTGCGGCGCGCCTACACGGTGCCCGAGGTGGAGGCCCTCTGTGCCCGTGCCGGTCTGCGGGAGGTCACCCTCAGACGCCACCCGCTCTTCCGCCTCTCGCTCGTGTGCCGTCGCCCCGACCCTGACGGCCGGCATCCGCGGCACGGCCGCGTCCGGGCGGCCACACCCCGTGACCGCTGCCGCTACACCGCCGATGAGCCCCGTCCAGCGCCCTGATGGCGTGGCCGGCCGCCGGGTCGAGGTCGTGGTGGTGGGCGGCGGACCGGCGGGGAGCGCCACCGCCCTCCTCCTGGCGCGCGCAGGCCGCGACGTCCTGCTCCTCGACGCCCGCCCCTTCCCGCGGCCCAAGCCGTGCGGCGACTACCTGAACCCGGTGGGCGCTCAGGCCCTGGCGCACCTGGGGCTGGACGGTGCCCTCGCCGACGTGTCCCGGCCGCTGCGCGGGATGGTGATCGTCTCCCCGGGAGGGCGGGAGGTCGCAGCGCCCTTCCAGGCCGGGCAGGGCCTCTCCGTGCCGCGGGACGCCCTCGATGCCGCGCTCCTCCAGGCCGCCTCCCGCGCCGGCGTCGAGGTGCGCACCGGCGTGCCGGTGATCGGCATCGATGGACACGGCGGGGCGCGGGCCGGTGTCCCCCGGCGAGGGACGTGGTGGGTCGAGACCCCGCGCGGACGCGTGGAGGCGCGCGTGCTCGTCGGCGCCGACGGGTGCCGGTCCCGCGTGGCGGCGGCCGCCGGCCTGGGGGGACCCGGACCGCGGCGGGGCCGCTTCGCCCTGGCCCTGCGCGTGCGGGGCCTGCGCACCCGGCCCGGCTACGCGGAGATGCACCTGGCGCACGATGCCTACTGTGGCGTCTCCGCGTTCCCCGACGGGTGGGCCAACGTCACCCCCGTGCTCGCGCCCCGCGGCCTTGATCGCAGGGTGCGCCACGACCCTGCGGCCCTCGACGCCGTGCTGGCGCGATTCCCCCGCCTCCACGCACGCCTGCGCCAGCCGGGCGTGGAGGTGGCTCCGGGGTGGCGTGCGGTGGGACCGCTGGGGTTCTGGCGCCGCCGGCCGGCCGGGCCGGGCGTCGTGCTGGTCGGCGATGCCGCCGCCTTCGTCGACCCCTTGACCGGGCAGGGGGTCACGCTCGCCCTCGCCGGCGCAGTGCGCGCCGCCCGGGTCATCGATGCCGCCCTGGCCGACGGCCTCGAGGGCCACCCTCAGGCCTTCGCCCCGTACGTCCGCTGGCACCGGCGGCGCTACGCCCTCCTCTCCGTCTTCCTGGGCGCCGTCGACGCCGTGGCGCTTCGCCCTGCGCTCATCGAGCCGGTCGTGGCGGCCTGGGCGCGCTGGCCGGCGCTGGCGTCGGCCTTCCTGGGGCTGATCGGCGGGAGGGCGGCGGGGCCTGCGACGGTGCACGATACCGGGATCGGCTGGCTGGCCGCATGCAGACGGAGAGCGTGATCGACATCGCCGCGCCCTGGGAGCGGGTGTTCGCCCTGGCCGCCGACGTGGAGCGGTGGCCGGAGCGCCTCCCGCACTACCGGTGGGTCCGGGTCCTGGGGCGCGATGGCCCGCGCACGGCCGTGGAGATGGCGGCGCGGCGCGGGCGCATCCCCGTGCGCTGGCGGGCGGTCCAGGAGGTACGGCCGGCGGAGCGGCGGATCCTCTTCACCCACACCGCCGGGCCGACCCGCGGCATGCGGGTGGAGTGGTCCTTCACGCCCACGGCCGGCGGGGTGCGCGTACGCGTGCGCCACGACCTGCGCTGGCCCCCGCCGCTGCACTGGGTGGCGCGGTGGGTGGTCGGCCGCGTCTTCATCACCCACGTGGCCGGCCGGACGCTGCGGCGCGTCAAGGCCCTGGCGGAGCTGACCGAAGCCCCGGGGCAGCCCGCGGGGGAGGGCGAGGGGTGACCCGTCGACGCGTCGTCATCACCGGCATCGGGGCGGTGACCCCGGTGGGCCACGGACGGGAGGGGCTGCTGGCGGCCATGCGCGAGGGGCGGTCGGGGATCGGCCCCATCACCCGTTTCGACGCCAGCGGCTTCGCCTCGCGTATCGCCGGCGAGGTGCGCGACTTCGACCCGCTGGCCTGGATGGACGCCCGCCGCGCCCGGCGACTGGACCGCTTCGCCCAGTTCGCCGTCGCCGCGGCCCGCCAGGCCGTGGAGGACGCCAACCTGCGGTGGGAGGCGGTGGACCGCGACCGCGCCGGCGTCTTCATCGGCGCGGCGCTGGGCGGGGCGGCCTTCGCGGAGGAGCAGCACGTCGCCTTCCTGCGCGAGGGGATCCGGCGGGTCAGGCCCACCCTGGCCCTGGCCGTCTTCAGCGGGTCGGCCTCCTGCAACGTGGCCATCGAGTTCGGGCTGACCGGCCCCACCAGCGCCAACTCCGACTCCTGCACCTCGGCGGCCATCGCCATCGGCGAGGCCTTCCGGGCCATCCGGGCCGGCGAGGCGGACCTCATCCTGGCCGGCGGGGTGGAGTGCCCGCTCACACCGCTCATCTTCGGTTCGTTCGACCTGCTGCGCGCCATGTCCACGCGCAACGATGCGCCCGCCGCGGCCTGCCGCCCCTTCGACGCCGGGCGGGACGGGTTCGTCATGGCGGAGGGTGCAGCGCTGCTGGTGCTGGAGGAGTACGGCCACGCCGTGCGCCGCGACGCCCCGCTCTACGCCGAGGTGCTGGGGTACGGGACCACCAACGACGCCTACCACATGACCGCCCCGCTGCCCTCGGGGGCGCAGGCGGCGCGGGCGATGCGGCTGGCCATGGCCGACGCCGGGATCGTCCCCGAGCAGGTGGGCTACGTGAACGCGCACGCCTCCGGCACGCCGCTCAACGACCCGGTGGAGACGGCGGCGATCAAGCAGGCGCTGGGTCCGTGGGCCTACCGGGTGCCGGTGAGCGGGACCAAGCCGATGCACGGCCACGCGCTGGGCGCCACTGGCGCCATCGAGGCGGCGCTGTGCGCGCTGGCCATCCGGGAGGCCTACCTGCCGCCCACCCTCAACCTGGACGTCCCCGACCCCGCCTGCGACCTCGACTACATCCCGCACGTCGGCCGCCCGGCGCGCGTGGACTACGTGCTGAGCAACTCCTTCGGGTTCGGGGGGATCAACGCCACGCTGGCCTTCGGGCGCCTGGACGGTTAGAGCCGCTCGCGGACCGCCGCGGCGGCCTCCTCCAGCTCCTGGCGGGTGGGGCGGGTCCGCGGCCAGGTGAAGCGCACCGCATCGCCGGCGAAGCGGGGCAGGACGTGGAGGTGGACGTGGAAGACCTCCTGCCCGGCCACCGCCCCGTCCGCCAGGAAGAGGTTGATCCCCTCGCAGCGCAGCCGGGAGCGGCGCAGCGCGCCGGCCAGCCGCTGGGCCGCCGCGAACATGGCCCCGCCGCTGGCCTCCGGCAGGTCTCCCAGCCCGGCCGCGTGGGTGCGGGGGACGACCAGCAGGTGGCCGGGGTTCACCGGGGCGATGTCCATGAAGGCCACGACGGCGTCGTCCTGGTAGACCAGCGCCGCCGGCAGCTCCCCGCGGATGATCCGGCAGAAGATGCACTCAGCCGCCATGCTCCACCTCCGCGCTACAGGGCGCGCACCGCGGGGGCCAGCAGGGCCATGAGCAGCACCACGACGACGATGACCAGCCCCCACAGCGCAAAGGTCCAGGGCAGCGTAATCGCCTCCGCTACCGCCCCGGCCGGCAGCGTCCCGAAAGCCATCATGCCGAAGGCCACCATGCTGAAGATCCCCATGGCCCGCCCGCGCGCGCCGGGCGGCACCGTGCGCTGGATCAGCGTGTTGGCCGTGGCCAGCGCCGCCGACTGGCTCACCCCCACCCCCACCAGCAGGGCGACGGAGAGGGGGAACGAGTGGGAGAGGCCGAAGAGCGCCACCAGCAGGCCCATCGCCCCGGCCGCGCCCAGCATCAGGCTCCCCGCCGGCAGGCGGCCCACGCTCCACCCGATGAGGACGGCGGCCAGCACCGTGCCCAGCCCCGGCGCGGCCTGCAGGATCCCCAGCCCGCGCGGCCCCACCTGCTGCACCTCGCGCGCCACCGTGGGCATGAGCCGGATATAGGGGCGGCCAAAGAAGCTCACCACGGCGACGAGCGCCAGCACGGTGAGCACCGTCCGCTGCCGCCACAGCAGCGCCAGCCCCTCCCGGATGTCCTCCCCGATGGGGACGCGCGTGGCGTCCGCGGCGGGCGGCACCCGCATGGCCAGCAGCGCCCACAGCACGGCCAGGTAGGAGGCGGCGTTGAGGGCGAAGGCGCCGTGGGTGCCCACCAGGCTGATGACCAGCCCGCCCAGCGCGGGCCCGAAGATGCCGGCGCCGTTGAAGGCCACGGAGTTCAGGCTGACCGCCTGGAGGAGGTCCGCCTCGCCGACGAGCGCCGGGGTCATGGACTGGCGCGCCGGCATGTCGAAGGCGTGGACGAAGGAGTTGAACGCCCCGATGACCAGCAGGTGCCAGACGCGGATGAGGTCGAGGTAGGTGAGGACCGCCAGCAGCGTCGCCGAGGCCATCGCCACCAGGTTGGTCAGGAGCAGCACCCGCCGCCGGTCGCCCCGGTCGGCCACGACGCCGCCCACGAAGGCGAAGAGGACGCGGGGGATCCCCTGGGCCAGCCCCAGGTAGCCCAGGTAGATCGGCGAGAGGGTGAGCTGGTCCACCAGGTAGCCGATGGCGGTGAACTGCATCCACGTCCCGGTGTTGGAGACGACCAGCCCGGTCCAGAGCAGCCGGTAGTTGCGGTGGCGCAGCGGGGCGAGCGTGCGGCCCGGCAGCCGGTCGACGGTGCGGGGGGCGGCCTCGGCCGGGACGAGGACGCCGTCGTCGGCCACGACGCCGGTCGTGGAGGAACGCCCGGCCCTCACTCCCAGGGCGAGGCGTACCGCTCCTCCCGCCAGGGGTCGGCGCGGTTGTGGTAGCCGTTACGCTCCCAGAAGCCCCTGCGGTCGGTGGCCAGGACCTCGAGGGCGCGCACCCACTTCGCGCTCTTCCAGAAGTAGAGGCGGGGGACGACCAGCCGCAGCGGCCACCCGTGCTCCGGCGTCAGGTCGGCCCCGTTGGCGCGCCAGGCGAAGAGGGCGTCGTCACCCAGCAGGACCTCCAGCGGCAGGTTGGTCTCGTAGCCCTGCTCGGCGTGCACCATGACGAAGCGGGCCTCCGCCAGCGGCCGGGCCCGCTCCAGCACCACGCGGGCCGGGACCCCCTCGAAGACCATGTCGAGCTTGCTCCAGGCCGTCACACAGTGGACGTCGCAGGTGAGCGTGGTGCGGGGGAGGGCGCGGAAGGCCTCGTAGGTGAACTCCAGCGGCTCGGCGACCAGGCCGTAGACGCGGAAGCGCCAGGTGGCCGCATCGAAGCGGGGGACGCTGCCGTAGTGCAGGACCGGCCACTTCTCCGTCACGTACTGCCCGGGCGGGACGCGCCGGCGCGCCGCCTCGGTGGACCGCGTGGTCACGGCACCGTCCTCCTCACGTTGAAGGCGTTCATGGCCGCCTCGATGCCCGCCGCGACGAACCGCTCGGCGGCGTCGGCCGCCCGCTCCAGCGTCTCCTCCACCACCGGTCGCTCCTCCGCGCTGAACCGCTCCAGGACGTAGTCAGCGGGATCGACTCCGGCGGGCGGCCGCCCGATGCCGATGCGCAGCCGGGGGAAGCCCTCGCTGGCGAGCGCCTCGATGATCGAGCGCAATCCGTTGTGCCCGCCGTGCCCGCCGTGCGGCCGCAGCCGCAGCTGCCCCAGCGGCAGGTCGAGGTCGTCCACCACCACCAGCAGGTCGGCCGGCGCCACGTGGTGGCGGCGGCACAGGTCGGCGGCAACGGTCCCGCTCAGGTTCACAAAGGTGTCGGGCCGGGCCAGCAGCGCCCGCTGCCCCTGCACGCGGATCGCCGCGGTGTGCGCCCACCCCTCTTCGCGCAGGGCGACCCCGTGGCGCCGGGCCAGGCGCTCCACCACGGCCGCCCCCACGTTGTGCCGCGTGCCCTGGTAGCGCCGCCCCGGGTTCCCCAGCCCGAGCACGAGCTTCACGGCCCGGGCCGGTCAGCTCCCCTGGCCCTCCTCCCTGGCCGGGCCCGGGGCGGCCGGAGCCGCCGGGGCCTCGGCCGGCGCCGCAGCGGGAGGCGCCTCCTCCACCCGCGGCGGCAGCACGGTGGCCACGACCTCGTCCGCGGGGGTGCGGAGGGTGACCCCCTCCGGCATCGTCAGGTCCCCGGCGTGCAGCACCTGCCCGACCGCCAGCTCGCTGACGTCCACGGTGAGCTGCTCGGGGACCGCGGTGGGCAGCGCCTCCACCAGGACCTCGCGCAGGTGCTGCTCCAGCACGCCGCCCTCCACCACGCCGCGCGGCGTGCCCACCAGGACCAGCGGCACGTGGGCCTCCAGCGTCTCCTCCAGGGAGATGGCCTGGAAGTCCACATGGATGATCGCGTGGGTGAAGGTGTCGCGCTGCAGGTCCTTGACGACCACGACCCGCGTCTCCTCGCTGCCGTTGCGGCGCAGGGCCAGGTCGATCAGGACGTTCATCCCATGCCCGTGCAGCGCGTCGCGCAGCGCCCGCGCCTCCACGGCCACGGGCGTGGCCTCCACCCCGCGCCCGTAGAGCACGCCCGGCACCCACCCCCGCCGCCGCACGCGGCGCGCCGCCGTCTTGCCGACCCCGTCCCGCACCTGCGCCTGCAGGCCGACGCGTTCCATGACCGTCCCTCCACCTCGCCGCCGGACGATGACGCCGGCCCGTGGGCCGGCCGCGCGTCATTATACCCGATCCTCCAGGGCCGCGCGCAGGGCGGCGATGCGCCGACGCAACTCGTCCCGCAGCTCGCGCATGTGGTCCAGGTCCCCCGGCCGCGGGTCGGGCAGGGGCCAGTGCAGGGACCGCGCCCCCGGAACCACCGGGCAGGCCTCTTCCACACAGAGGCCCACGACCAGCGCCACGTCGGGACCCAGCGCCTCGCTCAGCGCCTTGGGACGCTGCGCGGAGATGTCCACCCCCACCTCCCGCATGACGGCGACGGCCTCGGGCCGCAGGGCAGGTTTCGGCTCCGTGCCCGCGGAGCGCGCCCGCCACCCCGGCGGCGGATCGGCGTTGAAGAGCGCCTCCGCCATCTGGGAGCGGGCCGTGTTGCCCACTCAGACGAACAGGACGGTCTTCATGGCGTTGAGCATAGTGGGCGAGAGGAAGGCTCTCAACCCTGTGGAACCTTGGGGAGAGGTCCGGAAGGAGGGCGCCATGGTCGGACTCTTGCCGCGCGAGGAGGTCTTCTTCGCCCTGTTCGCGCAGGCCGCTGAGAACATCCTGCAGGCGGCGCGCCTGCTCAAGGCCATGCTGGAGCGCTACGAGCGGGTCCCCGAACAGGCGGCGGCCATCAAGGCGACGGAGGAGCGGGGCGACGAGATCATCCACCAGATCACGGATCGCCTCAACCGCACCTTCATCACCCCGCTGGACCGCGAGGACATCCACGCGCTGGCCCGCCAGCTGGACAACGTCATCGACTGGATCGAGGCGGTGGCCGCCCGCCTGGTGGACTACCGCGTGACCCAGCCCACACCGGCGGCGGTGGAGCTGGCGCACATCATCGTGCACATGGCCGAGGCCATGGTCGAGGCCGTGCGGAACCTGCGCCGGCTCGACCGCGTCGAGGGGCAGCTCGAGGAGATCCACCGCCTGGAGAACCTGGCCGACCACGTCTACCGCGAGGCCATCGCCCGCCTCTTCGCCGAGAACGGCCAGCCCCTCGAGGTCATCAAGTGGAAGGACATCTACGAGACCCTCGAGCGCGCCACCGACCAGGCCGAGGACGTGGCCGACGTGCTGGCGGGTATCCGGGCCAAGCGGACGTAGCGCGGGCCGTCCGCCCGTGGAGCTCCACCTGCCGCTCGGCCTCATCCCCGTCCTGCTGCTGGTGCTGGCCGCGGAGTTCGTGAACGGGTGGACCGATGCGCCCAACGCCATCGCCACCGTGGTCTCCACCCGCGTCCTCTCCCCCGGGGTCGCGGTGATCATGGCCGCCGTGCTCAACTTCGTCGGGGCGCTCAGCGGGACCGCCGTGGCCATCACCATCGGCCGGGGGTTCGTGGACGCCCGCGTCGTGGACACGGTCACCGTGGCCGCGGCCATGGTGGCCATCGTGCTGTGGAGCACGCTGGCCTGGCTGCGCGGCCTGCCCACCAGCGAGAGCCACGCGCTGGTGGCGGCGCTCACCGGGGCCGGGTTCGCCACCGGCGGCACGGCGGCGCTGGAGGCCAGCGGGTGGGTGAAGACGGTGCAGGGCCTGGGCATCTCCACCTTCCTGGGCTTCGCCGGCGGCTTCCTCCTCATGCTGGCCATCGCCTGGGGGTTCCGGCGGGTGCCGCTCGGCACGGTGCGCCGCCTCTTCGGCCGTCTCCAGATCCTCTCCGCCGCCTTCATGGCCTTCAGCCACGGCACCGGCGACGGGCAGAAGTTCATGGGGGTCTTCACCCTGGCCCTGGTGCTGGGCGGGGTGCTGCCGGAGTTCCACATCCCGCTATGGGTGATCGCCGTCATCGCCGTCACCATGGGGCTGGGCACCGCGGTGGGCGGGTGGCGGATCGTCCACACCATGGGGCTGCGGCTGACGAAGCTGGAGCCCTACCAGGGGTTCGCGGCCGAGACCGCCGCGGCGACGCTGATCACCCTGGCCGCCCACGTGGGGATCCCCGTCAGCACCACCCACACCATCAACACGGCGATCATGGGCGTGGGGGCCACCCGCCGGCTCTCGGCGGTGCGGTGGGGGGTGGGGGCGGAGATCGTCACCGCCTGGGTCCTGACCTTCCCGGCCTGCGCGCTCATCGGCGCGCTGGTGACCTACCTGCTGCGCTGGATCCTGTAGGGAGGCCCGGGCGGACGTGCACCCCCGCCCCGGGCGTGCCCATGGGGCGCGTCAGCCCAGCGGCGTGACCTCCTCCCCGGCGTAGCGCACCAGGTCGACGCGGGCGCGGGTGAGGACCTCCAGGGCCAGCGGGTCCGGGTAGTGCCCCTCGAAGACGATCCGCGCGATCCCCGCGTTGAGCAGGATCTTGGCGCAGGTGAGGCAGGGCAGGGTGGTGGAGTAGACCGTCGCCCCGGCGATGGCGATGCCGTGGTAGGCGGCCTGGATCACGCTGTTCATCTCGGCGTGTAGGCAGAGGCAGGTGTCGTGGGCGCTGCCGGACGGCGCGTCCCCGGCGCACCGCGCACACCCGCCCTCGCCGCAGTTGGGCAGCCCCCGCGGGGTATCGTTGTAGCCCGTGGAGAGGACCATGTTGTCCTTCACGATGACCGCGCCCACGCGGCGCCGCAGGCAGGTGGAGCGCGTGGCGGCCAGGTGCGCCATGCGCATGAAGTAGGCGTCCCAGCTGGGCCGGGGCGACGGCGGCGCCGCCACGGGACGCTACCTCGTCCCGTAGAGCCGGTCGCCGGCGTCGCCGAGCCCCGGCACGATGTAGCCGTGGTCGTTCAGGTAGTCGTCCACGGCGGCGGTGAAGATCTCCACGTCGGGGTGGGCGTCGTGGACCCGCCGGATCCCCTCGGGCGCCGAGATGATGGCCATGACCTGGATGGACCGGCACCCCGCCGCCTTGAGGATGTCCACGCAGGCCACCGTGGAGCCGCCGGTGGCCAGCATCGGGTCGAGGACGAGCGCGGTGCGCTCGGCGATGTCCTGGGGCAGCTTGGCGTAGTAGCGGTGCGGCTGGAGGGTGGCCGGGTCGCGGAAGATGCCGACGTGCCCGACGTGCGCCGTGGGGATGAGCCGGCTGATCCCCGCCTCCATGGCCAGGCCCGCCCGCAGGATCGGCACCAGCGCCAGCTCCTGGCCGGCGATGGTGTAGCCCTTGGCCACGGCCAGCGGCGTCTCCACCTCGAGCTGGCGGACCGGGTGGGTGCGCGTGGCCTCGTAGGCCATGAGCATGGCCAGCTCCTCCACCA
The DNA here is from genome assembly GCA_031081585.1 of Armatimonadota bacterium. NCBI lineage: Bacteria > Bacillati > Armatimonadota > Armatimonadota bacterium. The sequence goes on along the minus strand of JAVHLY010000024.1, from coordinate 29,416 downwards.
GCTCGCGGAACTCCTTGTGGCCCGTCCGCCGGTCCCGCAGGATCGTCACCTTGTGCAGGATCAGCGGGTGGTCGAAGACGTGGACCTTGCGCACGAGTCAGCCCCCCTCCCGCTCGGCCGCGTGCAGCTTCTCCAGGCGGCGGACGTGGCGGCCGCCCTCGTAGGGCGTCTCCAGCCAGGTGCGCACCACGTCGGTGGCCACCTCCGGGCCGACGATGCGCGCCCCCAGCGCCAGCACGTTGGCGTCGTTGTGCTGGCGGCTCAGCCGCGCCGTGGTGACGTCGTGGCACAGCGCCGCCCGGATCCCCCGCACCTTGTTCGCCGCCATGGCCTCGCCGTTCCCAGAGCCGCCCACGACGATGGCCCGGTCCGCCTCCCCGCTGGCCACCGCGCGCGCCGCCGGCAGGACCACGTCGGGGTAGTCCACCGGCTCGTCGTCGAAGGTGCCGAAGTCGATGACCTCGTGCCCCCAGGCCTCGACCAGGCGCCGCACCTGGGTCTTGAGGGCGAGTCCGGCGTGGTCGCTGGCCAGGGCGATCCTCATGGCCACCCCAGCGCCTCCTCCACCGCCCGGCGCGGGATCGCCCCCTCCCGCAGCACCCGGGGCGGGTCTTCGGTGAGGTCGACGATGGTCGACTCTCGGCCCCGCGGGGTGGGGCCGCCGTCCAGCAGCATGTCGATGCGGTCCCCCAGGCTGAAGACGACGTGCTCGGCGCGCGTCGGGGTGGGGTCGCCGTGGAGGTTGGCACTGGTCCCCACGATGGGGACGCCCGCCAGGCGGACCAGGTTGCGCGGGATGGGGTGGTCCGGGACGCGCAGGGCCACCGTCTCCCCGCCACCGGCCACGAGGGCCGGGACGCGGCGGCCGCGCGGCAGCACCAGCGTGAGCGCCCCGGGCCAGAAGCGGGCCGCCAGCCGCTCGGCGAGGGGCGGCCGGCTGGCCGCCAGCGTCCACGCCTGCGCCACCTCCGCCACCAGCACCGGCAGCGGCTCGTCCAGCGGCCGGCGCTTCACCTCGAAGACGCGCCGCACCGCCGCCGCGTTGGAGATGTCGCACCCCAGCCCGTAGGCGGTATCGGTGGGGTAGGCCAGCAGCCCGCCCTCCTGGATGAGGCGCACGGCCCGGCGCGGCGGGTCCGGCGTGCCCCGCACGTTGATGATCACGAGGGGGCGGGGGACGTGCCGGACCGCCGGGCGGAAGGACAGCGCGTATAACGACTCCGCGGTGCTCATGGGTTGTTGGCGCGGCGGGCGATCACCACCCGTTCGATGCCGAGCAGATCGCGCACCGTGCGGATCTCCTGGTAGCCGCCGGTCTGGGCGAAGAGTTCGATGACGGCGGGGGCCTGGCCTGCCGCCACCTCCACGGCGAGCCACCCACCGGGCCGCAGCACGTGCGGCGCCTCCTCGGCCAGCCGACGGTGGAAGGTGGTTCCGCCCCCGGGGTCGACGACGGCCAGACGGGGCTCGTAGTCGGCGATTTCCCGGGGCAGATGCCGCGCCAGGTCTGGATCGACGTAAGGGGGGTTGCTGGCCACGGCGTCGAACCGGGCGCGCTCGGCCGGGCCGATCGCCCCGAGCAGGTCGACCCGGGCGAAGGCGACCCGGTCGGCCAGGCCCAGGCGCCGCGCGTTGGCCGCCGCCACCTCCAGCGCCGCCGCGGAGACGTCCGTGGCCAGCACCCGGGCGCGCGGCAGGAAGTGGGCCAGGGCCAGCGCGATGGCGCCGCTGCCGGTGCCCACATCCAGCACACGGGGAGCGGGGTGGTCGGCCAGCACGTGCAGCAGCGCCTCCACCAGCACCTCGGTCTCCGGACGGGGGATGAGGACGCGCTCGTCGACCGCGAGCTCCAGCCCCATGAACTCCCGCCGGCCGGTCAGGTAGGGGACGGGACGGCCCTGGGCGCGCGCCTCCAGCAGCGCCCGGTAGCGCTCCCACTGCGCCGCCTCCACCGGCGCCTCCCAGGCGCGGTACAGGTCGGTGCGGGAAACCTGCAGGGCGTGGCGTAGCAGGACCTCGGCCTCCAGCCCGGCCGCCTCCACCCCGACGGCCAGGAGGTGCTCGCGGCCCATCGCCCAGGCCTCCCGGACGGAGCGGGGCGGTGGCACTGCCCGGTCAGGAGGCCAGGGCGGCGGCGCGGTCGGCGGCGGCCAGGGCGTCGATCAGCTCGTCCAGGTCGCCGTCGAGGACGCTCTCCAGGCGGTGCAGGGAGAGGCCGATGCGGTGGTCGGTGACCCGGTTCTGGGGGAAGTTGTAGGTGCGGATCTTCTCGCTGCGCTCCCCGGTGCCCACCTGCAGCCGGCGCTGGCGGGCGATGGCCTCGTGCTGCTCCCGCCGGGCGCGCTCCAGGAGGTGGGCGCGCAGGATGCGCAGCGCCTTCTCCCGATTCTGGAACTGGGAGCGCTCGTCCTGGCAGGCCACGACGATGCCGGTGGGGCGGTGGCGGACGCGCACGGCGGTCTCCACCTTGTTCACGTTCTGCCCGCCGGCCCCCCCGGCGCGGAAGGTCTCGACCTCTAGGTCCTCGGGTCGGAGCCGGACGTCCACCTCCTCGGCCTCCGGCAGCACCGCCACCGTGGCGGTGGAGGTGTGGATGCGCCCCGCCGCCTCGGTCACCGGCACCCGCTGGACCCGGTGAACGCCGCTCTCGAAGCGCAGTCGGCTGTAGGCCCCGCGCCCCTTCACCGCGAAGACGACCTCCTTGAAGCCGCCGAGTCCCGTGGGGCTGGCCTCCAGGACCTCCACCTGCCAGCCGCGCCGCTCGGCGTAGCGGCTGTACATGCGGAAGAGGTCGCCGGCGAAGAGGGCCGCCTCCTCTCCGCCGGCCCCGGCGCGGATCTCCACGATGATGTCCCGGTGCGCGTGCGGGTCGGGGGGCAGGAGGGCCTGGCGCAGGGCGTCTTCCAGCCCGCGGGCCTCGGCCTCGAGCCGCTCCGCCTCGCCGATCGCCAGGGCCCGCAGCTCCGGGTCGGCCTCCTCGCGGGCCAGGCTCCGCGCCTCGCGGGCCTCCTCCTGGAGGCGGCGCCACCGCCGGTAGAGGGCCACGGTGGCCTCGAGGGACGCATGCTCCCGGGCCACCTGCTGGTACCGCTCCGGTGCCGCCAGGATCGCCGGGTCGGCCAGCAGCGCGGTGAGCTCCTCGTAGCGCGCCTGCAGCGCCTCCAGCCTGTTGATGACGGTCTGGTCGAGCATCTTTTCGATTATACGCCGCGACCCGCCCTCCGCGTGCGCAGCCGCACCAGCCGGGTTCCCTCGACGCGCAGGCGGCCGGGAGCGCACCAGCCGGCGAGGGGGTCATGGGGGTCCCAGTCGAGCAGGAGGGCCACGGGGCCCCGGGCCTGCCCTCGCCAGTCGAGGCGCATGAGGCGCGCGGCAGCCACCCAGCCGTCCGCGGGCACCCACACCTCCACGGGCACACCGGTCGAGCCGCTTGTGCGACGGCGGCGGGTGCCGCCATCCGGCCCCCGGGGGCTGAGGGTATCCGGTCGCTCCCGCAGGACCGCTTTCTCCAACAGGGGGAGCGCCGCCAGGTCCTCCACCTGCCTGAGGTCCTCCGGTCGCACGCTGGCCTGGCGCAGGCGGTCCCGGTAGTACGGGGCCTCCGCTGCCCGCGCCACGAGCGCCCGCAGGCGGAGCAGCTGCGCGTCCCTGATGCGTTCCGGCGGCCACCACTGGGAGGCCAGCAGGGAGCAAAGGCGGTGGAAGGTGGAATTTCCCCGGTGCCGTTCCCGCAGTGGCAGCAGAGCCCGGCGGACGAGGGCGGTGTGCAGGCCCGTGAGCACCGAGGAGATCCTACACGCCCGCGCTTGCTGGCGCGACCGGCCGGTGGGGGGAAATCGCCTCCCGCCCCGGACCTGCCTGCACCGATGCCCAACCGGCTCTCCTGGGCGGCAGGGCGGAGACGAACCCGTCGTGGCGGAGGCACGCCAGTACACCCGGTGAGGCGGCCAGGACGCCGCCCCACTCCCGAGGCCCGGGCCCGCGGAGCCCCTTACGAGACCTTCAACCCGTACTTCCTGGCGAACTTCTGCACGCGGCCTTCCGCGTCCACCAGCTTGCGCTGTCCGGTGTAGAGGGGGTGGCAGCGCGAGCAGACGTCGACCCGGATCACCGCCTTCGTCGACCCTGTGACGAACGTCTCACCGCAGGCGCAGGTCACCGTGGCCTGATAGTACTGGGGATGGATGCCCTTCTTCATGGTCCGACCCTCGCGTGTCCGGAATGCCTCAACCCTGAGGGGCGTCGCCGCGGACGACCCGTGCAGTATAGCACAGCTCGAGGCGCACCGGCCCGAGGCGCCCACGGGCGCCTCAGCGCAGGTAGCCCAGCGGGTTCACCGCCCGCCCGCGCAGCCTGACCTCGAAGTGGAGGTGGCTGCCGGTGCAGGAGCCCGTGCAGCCCACGCGCGCGATCAGCTGGCCGCGCTCAACCTGCTGTCCCTCGCGCACGAGCAGCGACGAGGCGTGCCCGTACAGTGTCTGCAGCCCGTTGCCGTGGTCGAGGATCACGGCGCGGCCGTACCCGTAGTACCATCCCGCGAAGACCACACGGCCGGCGCGGGCGGCGTAGATCGGCGTGCCGTGGGGGGCCGCCAGGTCGATGCCGTCGTGGTGACGGCGGTAGCGCCAGCCGAACCGGGAGGTGAGCACACCGCGCGTGGGCCAGGCCATCACCAGGCGCGCCCGCACGAACCGCGGGGCGGCGGCTGCGGCCGCGGCAGTGCGGCCGGGGATGGCCAGCACCTGCCCGGGCCGGAGGCGGTGCGCCGAGGCCAGCCGGTTGGCTGCGACGAGGGCCTGGACGGTCGTGCCGTGACGTCGGGCGATGGCGAAGAGCGTGTCCCCGCGGCGCACCCGGTAGGTGACGGCGTCGCCCGCCGGACGCGCTGCAGTTGCTGAACCCGGAGGAAGCACGGTGCCCTGCCCCGCGGCATTGGCAGCCGTGCGGTTCGGCGCGCGCGGGGGCCGGGCGGCCGCGCGGCGCCCCGACGTCGGCCCGGGCGAGGCGACGGAGGAGCGGGTCGACCGGCGCCGGGTCGACGGCCCGGAGGAGGCGGAGGGAGCGGCGGGGACCAGCCCCCAGAGGACCCCTGCCGGGATGGGCACGGTGACGAGCGTGGCGATGTCCCCCTCCTGTCTGACGATCACCACGCTCCGCGATCCCTGTGCCGCGGCGGTGCCTGAGGAGACCGGGAGGGATGGCCCCGCCGACGACGGAGGTGTCCGGGCGGTGCGCTGGACGCCATCGGTGTCCGGGTCGACGAACGGAGCGGAGGAGGCCCGCGGCACGGGCGGTGCAGCCGCCAGCAGTGCGCCAAGGGCGATCCAGAGGACGCGGTGCCGCATCGACGGTGGACGGCGGTAAACGAACGATCAACGTGCCTGAAACAGGCAAAGCCCGGCCGCGGAAGGTCGTGCGCACGTGGAAACCCCCGATGTGGGCAGTGCGGGCCGGACTGACCTGCGCCTCTGGGATGGCGTCATTCGACGCTCCCGAATGGATTCCTCCTCCATTGAGGGATTTTTAGACGTGCGCGGCCGACGAACCTCTGTTCGCCGGCCGCGCTGCCTCGCGCTCGCCCGCGCTCGTCCGCGCGGGCGCTCAGCAGGTCAGGCAGGGCGTGTGGATCAGCTCGCGGAGCCCACCGCGTCCTCCTCCGCGCTCTTGATGATGGAGCGCAGGAAGGCCGCGTTGTTGGGCGTGCGGCGCAGGCGGTCGAGAATGAGCTCGGTCATGGCCACCGTATCGAGCTGCTCCAGGCTCTTGCGCAGGACCCAGACCTTGCGCAGCTCCTCGTCGGTGAGCAGCAGCTCCTCCCGCCGCGTGCCGGAGGCCTTGATGTCGATGGCCGGGAAGGTGCGCCGCTCCTGGAGCTTCCGGTTGAGGTGCAGCTCCATGTTGCCGGTGCCCTTGAACTCCTCGTAGATGACGTCGTCCATGCGGCTGCCGGTGTCGATGAGCGCGGTGGCCACGATGGTCAGGCTCCCGCCCTCCTCGATCTTCCGAGCGGCCCCGAAGAAGCGCTTCGGACGGTGCAGCGCCGCGGGGTCGAGGCCGCCGGAGAGGGTGCGGCCCGACGGGGGGATGACCAGGTTGTTGGCCCGGCTGAAGCGGGTCAGGCTGTCCAGCAGGATGACGACGTCGCGCCGCCCCTCCACCAGCCGCTTGGCCCGCTCCAGCACCAGGTCGGCCACCTGGATGTGCTCCTCGGGCGGGCGGTCGAAGGTGGAGGCGATCACCTCCGCCTCCACGGAGCGGCGCATGTCGGTGACCTCCTCCGGGCGCTCGTCCAGGAGCAGCACCATCAGGTAGATCTCCGGGTGGTTGGTGACGGTGGCCTGCCCGATCTTCTTCAGCAGCGTGGTCTTCCCGGCCTTGGGCGGGGAGACGATCATGGCGCGCTGCCCCTTGCCGATGGGGGCGAAGAGGTCCACCACCCGCGTGGTCAGGTCGCCGTCCGGCGTCTCCAGCTTGATGCGCTCGTGGGGGAAGACCGGCGTCAGGCTCTCGAAGGACGGGCGGGTGCGCGCCTGCTCGGGGTCGAGGCCGTTCACCGCCTCCACCCGCAGCAGGGCGAAGTACTTCTCGTTGTCCTTGGGCGGGCGCACCTGGCCCAGGACCTCGTCCCCCACCCGCAGGCCGAAGCGCTTGATCTGGGAGGGGGAGACGTAGATGTCCTCGGGCCCGGGCAGGTACCCGCTGGTGCGCAGGAAGCCGTAGCCCTCGGTCATGATCTCCAGGATCCCCGAGCGGAACATCAGCCCTTCCCGCTCGGTCTGGGCCTGCAGGATGCGCATGATCAGCTCCTGCTTCCGGTAGCGGCGGAGGTTGGGGATGTTCAGTTCCTTGGCGAGCTCCTGGAGCTCGGGGAGGGTCTTGCTCTCGAGGTCAGCGATCGCGAGCATGCATCATCACACCTTGGCCTGTCGTGGTTCGACGGCGGCACGGAGCCGGGCGGCGTCCGCCAGGAAGCGCTCCTGCCCCACGTCGGTGAGGACGTGCTTGAAGAGCTGTTCCAGCACCTTGAACGGCATCGTGGCGATGGGCGCCCCCGCCAGCGCCGCCTCGGTGACGTGCAGGGGGTGGCGCAGGCTGCTGGCCAGGACCTCGGTCTCGAAGCCGTAGTGGTCCACGATGGCCACGGCCTGGCGCACCACCTCCATCCCGTCGTGCCCGATGTCGTCCAGGCGGCCGACGAAGGGGCTGACGTAGGTGGCGCCGGCCTTGCAGGCCAGCAGCGCCTGGTTGGCGGAGAAGACCAGGGTGACGTTCACTGGGATGCCCTCGCTGCGCAGCCGCCGGCAGGCCACCAGCCCGTTGGGCGTCATCGGCACCTTGACGACGACGTTGGGCGCCCAGGTGGCGAACTCCCGTCCCTGGCGCACCATCTCCTCCACGTCGTTGCTGCTGGTCTCCACGCTGATGGGCCCGCTGACCACCCTGGCGATCTCCTGGATTTGCGTGCGGTGGTCGCGCCCCTCCTTGGCCACCAGGGTGGGGTTGGTGGTCACCCCGTCGCACAGGCCCCAGGCGGTGGCCTGGCGGATCTCGTCCAGGTTCGCGGTGTCGAGGAAGAACCGCATCGGCTCCGTCCCTACCTCCCTGTCGCCTCGATGTAGACGACGTCGCCCACCTCCGCCGGCTTGAGGAACTGGACCGCATCACCGGGGCGCAGCTCCGCCAGTGTGGCCGGGCGGTCGTTCCGGTAGACGGCATGGGCCGGGGCCACGCGGAAGGTGCGCACAGCCTTCTTGTCGTCCTCCACGGCCAGCGTGGCCGGCCGGCCGGGCTGCACCGCCCGCAGGGTGCCCTTGGTCCAGTCGTACTTGTTGAGTAGCACCATCAGGGCGTCCAGGGCCACGGCCGCGTCGGCGCGGGTGGCCGGCTGGCCCGGGCGGAAGGCCCCGTCCAGGAGCGGCAGCATCTTCCGCTCCAGGACCACGGCCACGCTGCCCCGGGCCCAGTCGGGCACCGCAGCGCCGTCCGCCGCCGCCACCTGGGCGCGCGCCCGGGCGAAGGCCTCGGCATCCAGGCCGCCCGCCCGCACGGCGAGGGCCGCCAGCTCGGCCCGGGTGACGGGCTGGCGCGGGCGGAAGGTGTTGTCCGGGTAGCCCACCACCAGGCCCTTCTGGAAGGAGAGCGCCAGCTGGGTGGGCTCCTGCTTCGTCGTGTGCACGGCCACGATCTCGTACCGCCCCACCGGGACCGGCCGGTCGTTCTGGTCGAGCTGCCGCCAGCGGGTCTGGAAGGTCAGCGACTTGCCCGCCGCGAGCGGCACCGGCTTGTCCACCGGGAGGAAGGCCCGCCCCAGCGACCAGCGCGCCACCTCGCTGCCGTCCGCCGCCTTCACGATGAAGTCGTGGAACTGCGAGTTGGCGTACTCGAAGGTGACGTCCGTCTTCCCGGTGTTGTGCACGATGAAGGTCAGCAGCACCGGCTCCTCGGGGCCGTACGCCGCCTTGTCCGTGGTCAGCGTGTAGACGATCGCCCCCTTCTTCACCTCGACCTTCGTCGCCGAGACCGTCCCCACGCCCACGGAGGCGGCCACGGCCGGCCGGGCGTCCGGGGGGATCTGGTCGAGGTCCTTGAAGGCGGGGAGCCGGGCGCTCTCCCCCGGGATCCCCAGCAGGCGCACCAGGAAGCGCACCACGTCCAGTCGGGTCAGCGGCTCCCCGGGGAGGAAGCGGTCGCCCACGCCCGCCACCACCCCCTTGGCGGCCAGGCGCTCGATGGCCCGCTGGGCCGGGTGGCCGGCCAGGTCGCTGAAGATGGCCGCGGCCGCCTGGCTGGCCAGGCCCAGCACGATCAGGACGACGACCAGGCTTCGCATGCAGTCCTCCCTGTCCGGTCCGGCCTGACGCCCGCTGCCCGCTCCGCTCTGCCCGGCCGGCCGGGGCGAGCGCAGTCCACGCTGTGCGGCTCAGGTCACACCGTCGTTGCGGTCATGGAGAACGGCCGGCGCATCCTCGAGATCGGGCTGTCACGTCGGGGGGAGTCGGGTCGGCCGTCCGTCTGAACGTCCCCGACACCGTCGGGGCGACGATCGGTGGGACGACCGCATCAGCGGCCTCCCGGCTCTGGCCACCTCGCAAGGCGGCGCATCCTGCGGTTGCCCGGGGCATTCGCCCCGGCATCGGGTCTTTCCTGCTCAGTATACCCAACCGGCACACAGCCGGCCAAGAGGGTGATGCCCGCGCCGCGACGTCCGCGGCGCTACATGCGCTCCGGGGCGGCCACCCCGATGAGCGCCAGCGTGCGACGCAGGGCGATGCGCACCGCCTCCACCAGGACCAGCCGCGCCGCCGTCAGCGCGGGGTCGTCGGAGAGGACCCGGCACTGGGTGTAGAAGCCGTGGAAGGCGGCGGCCAGGTCCCGGGCGTAGGCCGGCAGGCGCTGCGGCTCCCGGCGCATCCCGGCCTGGTAGACCACCTCCGGCAGCTCGGCCAGCGCGTGGATGAGCGCCGCCTCGCTGGGGTCGACGAGCTGCCCGAGGTCGGCGTCGTGCACGGCCGCCGCGTCCAGCGTGCCCGCCTGCACCCACCGCCGTCCGTGCGGGTGCCCCTCCGCCTCCCGCAGGATGCTGCAGATGCGGGCGTAGGCGTACTGGACGTAGTAGACGGGGTTGTCCTGGCTCTGCTGGCGGGCCAGCTGCCAGTCGAAGTCCATCGGCACCGAGGGGCTGACCATGCAGAAGAAGTAGCGGGCGGCGTCGCGCCCCACGGCGTCGAGGAGGTCCTGCAGCGTCACGTACTCGCCCCGCCGCCGGGACATGCGCAGCAGCTCCCCCTCGTTACGCAGCCGGACGTGCTGGTAGAGGAGGAACTCCACCCGCGAGGGGTCCACGCCCAGGGCCTGCAGGCCGCCGCGCACCCGGGCCACGTCGCCGGCGTGGTCCACCCCCCAGACGTCGATGAGCAGGTCGAAGCCCCGCTCGAGCTTGTTCAGGTGGTAGGGGATGTCGGCGGCGTAGTACATCGGCCACCCGGTGCTGCGGATGATCACCCGGTCCTTGTCGTCCCCGAACAGCGTCGAGCGGAACCACACCGCCCCGTCCTGCTCGTAGAGGAAGCCCCGCTCCCGCAGCGCCGCCAGGACGCGGTCCACCGCCCCCTGCTCGTAGAGGGACCGCTCGCTGAACCAGACGTCGAAGAAGATGCCGAACTGCTCGAGGGTGCGGCGGATGTCGGCCAGGCACCAGGCCACGGCGAAGTCGCGGAGGGCGGCCACGCGGGTCTCCGGGTCGCGGTGCACCCAGGCCTCTCCGTCGCGCTCGACCAGCGCTCGGGCGATCTCGCGCACGTACTCCCCCCGGTAGCCGTCCTCGGGGAAGGGGGTGGCGATGCCGAAGTGCGCCAGGTAGTGGTGCTCCACCGACTGCCCCAGCGTGTGGACCAGCAGGCCGGCGTCGTTCACGTAGTACTCGCGGGTCACCGCGTAGCCCAGCGCCGCCAGGAGGTTGGCCAGCACGTCGCCGATCACCCCGTTGCGCCCGCTGCCGATGTGCAGGGGGCCGGTGGGGTTGGCGCTGACGTACTCCACGTTCACCCGCCGGCCCGCGCCCACGTCGTGCGACCCGTAGCGGTCCCCCTGGGCGTGGACGTGGCGGACCAGCGCCTGCAGCCAGGCCGAGGCGATGAAGAAGTTGATGAAGCCCGGGCCGGCCACTTCGACGCGTTCGACCTGGTCTGGGGAGCAGTCGAGCGCCTCGACGATGGCCCGGGCCACCTCCCGAGGCGGCCGCCCCACGCGGCGCGCCAGCACGAGCGGCAGGTTGGTGGCGAAGTCGGCGTGGCGCCGTCCCCGCGGCTGCTCCACCTCGACCGGCGGCACCTCGACCGGCGGCAGGCGGCCGGCGGCGATCGCCCGCCGGACGGCGGCCTCGAGGTGGCGGCGGAGGGCGTCCTTGAACACTATGCCCGCACGATACCATGCCCGGCGGGATAGTGGCCGGGGATCGTCACCGGCAGGCGTCCCCGCGGCGCCACGCGGCCGGTGAGCACGCGCGCGGCGGCCTCCAGCGTCGCCTGCCACCCGTAGGTGGCCAGGTAGGTCGGCGCCTCGGGGAGGGCGAGGAGGTCGTAGGGCGTCCCCGCGGCCACCACCAGGGCGGGTCTGCCCGCCGCCAGGGCGCGGTGCGCCACGGCCGTCTGCCAGGGATCGGGGCGGCCGCGGCTGGTGGTGACGACCACCACCACCTCCCCCGCCGCCACCTCGCCGTCCCAGGGCGCCCCCGCGGGGAGCACGACCTCGGTGACGGTGCGCCCGCACGCCTGCAGGGCGGCGCCCAGCGACGGGGAGGGGACGCGCTGGGCCAGGTCGCCGGGATCGCTGCGCGGCGGTGGCGGGAGGAGCGTGAGCACCCGCAGCGGTGCTGGCGGCAGGGGGACGAGCCCGGCGTCGTCGCGCACCACCGTCACCGCCCGGTCGGCGATGGCGGCCACGGTCTGCTGCCGCGCGGGGTCGGCGAGCACGGCCTCCACGTCCCCGCCCGATCCGACCGCCCCGGCTCCCGATCCGGCCGCGCCGGCCTCAGACCCGTCCGCGGCGATCCCGCGCCGCGTCGGCGCGACCAGGCGGCGCAGCCGCCTGAGCCGCGCATGCGAGGCCTCTAGCCGCTCGCGCGTGAGCACGCCCGCCTCCACCGCGTCGGCCACCGCGCGCAGCACCGCCTCCTGGACCGCCGGCCCGCCGCAGGCGAGCAGCAGGTCGGCACCGGCCCCAAGCGCCTGCACGGCGGCCGGACCGACCCCCATCCCCTCGGCGATGGGGGCCATGGCCAGGGAGTCGGTGACGATCACCCCGTCGAATCCCCACCGGCGGCGCAGCAGTCCGTCCAGCACCGCGGGGGAGAGCGTGGCGGGGAGCCGCCCCGCGTCGGCGGCGAAGGCCACGTGGGCCGTCATGAGGGCCGGGAGGCCCTCGGCGACCAGCGCGCGGAAGGGGACGAACTCCACCGCCTCGAGGCGGTCCTGCGGGTGGGGGATCACCGGCAGCGCCTCGTGGGAGTCCACGTCGGTGTCGCCGTGCCCCGGGAAGTGCTTGCCCGTCGGCACCACTCCTTCGGCCAGGAGGCCGCGGGCGAAGGCCCCCGCCAGGCGCGCGACCAGGGCCGGGTCGTCGCCGTAGGCGCGGATGCCGATCACCGGGTTGCGCAGGTTGGTGTTCACGTCCAGCACCGGGGCAAAGTCCACGTTCACCCCGGCGGCGCGCAGGACGCGACCGGTGAGCCGCCCGGCCGCCAGGGCCAGGTCGGGGTCCCCGGTAGCCCCCAGGGCCATGGCGCTCGGCAGCCCCACCGGCAGGCGCTCCACCGGGCCCCCTTCCTGGTCGGCGGCGATGAGCAGCGGCGGCAACCCCGCCCGGGCGGCCAGCGCCTGCAGGGCGGCGCACAGCCGGGCCACCTGAGCGGGGTGCTGCACGTTCTTGCGGAAGAGGATGACCCCGCCGAGCCCGTGGGCGGCCACGAGCTGACGCAGCCACGGGGTGGGCTCGGGGCCGTCGAAGTCGGCCATGAGGAGCTGGCCCATCAGCGGGCCGGTGGGGAGGACGCGCAAGGGGTCAGCCGTGGGGCGGACGCGTCGGGCCGACGGCGGGGATCAGGTGCGCAGTTCGGTGAGGGTGACCGTCACCGTCAGGCGGCGGCCATCCCGCACGACCTCCACGCGCACGCGGTCGCCCGGCTTGTAGTCGAAGAGGGTGCGGCGCAGCTCGTTGATGTTCTCGATGCGCCGGCCGTTGATGGCCACGATGATGTCGCCGGGCCGGATGCCGGCGGCGGCGGCCGGGCCGCCCGGCGGGACGTCCGCCACGAGCACCCCGTAGTCCACCGGGAGGTTGTAGGCCCGGGCGATCTGCGGGTCGATCTCCCCGCCCAGGATGATGCCCAGGGCCGGACGGACCACCCGTCCCTGGGTGATCAACTGGCGCATGATCGCCTGGGCGATGTCCACCGGGATGGCGAAGCCGATCCCCTGGGCCTCGCGGACGATGGCGGTGTTGATGCCGATGAGCCGCCCGCTGCTGTCCACGAGCGCCCCGCCGCTGTTGCCGGGGTTGATGGCCGCGTCTGTCTGGATCAGGCTCTCCACGACGAAGTTCGGGCTGATCTGGATCGACCGGTTGAGGGCGCTGACCACCCCCACCGTCACGCTACTGCCCAGCCCGAAGGGGTTGCCGATGGCGATGGCCAGCTGCCCCACCTTGATCGTGCGGCTGGTGCCCATCTGGACCACGGGGAGCTGACGCTGGCCGTCCACCTTGATCACGGCCAGGTCGGTGAAGGGGTCGGCACCCACGACGCGACCGCGCAGCTCCTGCCCGCTCACCAGCGTGACGGTGATCTCCTGGGCCCCCTGGATGACGTGGTGGTTGGTGAGGATGAGCCCGTCGGACCGCACGATCACCCCGGAGCCTGCCCCTTCCTGCGGGTAGACCCCGAAGAAGGTGGGGACCTGGGCGCGGGTGTTGATGTTCACCACGGCCGGCCGCACCATCTCCACCACGCGCACGATGGTGGCCTCCATGTTGGCGCCGCCGGGCGGCGCGGGCGCCGGAGCGGCCATCGGCGGGACAGGCGGTGCCACGCCGGGTGCGCTGCCACCGGGCGCGACGCCGCCAGGTGCGACACCGCCAGGTGCAGAGCCGCCAGGTGCGGTACCGCCGGGTGCGGCCTGCCCGGGCGCGGAGGCGCGCCCGCGCGCCTCCACCAGCCCAGGGAAGTAGCGCGGCAGGTACGTGGCGCCGAGCGCTGCTCCGGCGGCGACGGCCACGAGCAGCACCAGGACGATGAACGTGAAGCCCGGCGCAGGGCGCCGGGGACGCGTGGTGAGGCTCATGCGCTCGACCTCCGTTCCCCCATTATATCCCTCTATCCCCACCCCAGGGCGTCGCCAGCCACACCCGCGCGGTCGGCGATGGTATAATCGCCACGCGCTATGGCTCCCTGGCTGCGTCGGCCAAAGTACGCTTCCCTCCAGCGCAGGGACATGCCCGCCGGCCTGTGGGCGAAGTGCGCGCGCTGCCGCCAGCTGGTCTACCAGAAGGAGCTCGACCGCCACCTGCAGGTGTGTCCGCGCTGCGGCTATCACCACCGGCTGGGCGCGCGGGAGCGCATCGCCCTCACCCTCGATGCCGGGAGCTTCACCGAGTTCGACGCGGAGCTGACCTCCAGGGATCCGCTCCAGTTCCCCGACTACGCGGCGAAGCTGGCGGAGGCCCGGCGGCGGACGGGGCTGGCCGAAGCGGCCGTGGCGGGGGTGGGGGCGGTCGACGGGCAGCGCACCGTGGTCGTGGCCCTGGACTTCTTCTTCATGGGCGGCTCCATGGGGTCGGCGGTGGGCGAGAAGGTGGCCCGCGCCGCCGAGCGCGCCCTGGCCGAGCGGCTGCCCCTCGTCGCCTTCTGCGCCTCGGGCGGGGCCCGCATGCAGGAGGGGGCGCTCTCGCTGATGCAGCTGGCCAAGACGAGCGCGGCCATCGCCCGGCTGCACGAGGCCGGGCTCCCCTACCTCTCCGTGCTGTGCGACCCCACCACCGGCGGCGTGGCCGCCTCCTTTGCCTTTCAGGGCGACGTCATCCTGGCCGAGCCCGGAGCGCTCATCGGCTTCGCCGGCCGCCGCGTCATCGAGCAGACCATCCGCCGCAAGCTGCCCGAGACCTTCCAGACCGCCGAGTTCTGCCTGGAGCACGGGATGATCGACATGATCGTCCCGCGCGCCGAGCTGCGCGGGCGGCTGGGCCTGCTGCTGCGCACCTTCGGCGCCTCGCGTCCCGTCCCGGTCCCGGTATGACCCTGCCGCTCGACGCCACCAGCCCCGCGCCCGGGGACGCGGCGCACCCGCCGGGCGCCCCGGCGGTCGTGCGCCCCTCCGCCTGGGAGGTCGTGCAGCTGGCACGCCACGCCCAGCGTCCCAAGGCCCCCGACGTCGTGCGCGCCCTCCTCACCGACCTGGTGGAGGTGCACGGCGACCGCGCGTACCGCGACGACCCGGCCATGCTGGCGGGGTTCGGCTGGTTCGACGGGCAGCCGGTGGCCGTGGTGGCCCCGCGCAAGGGCCGCGACACCCGCGAGAACCTGGCGTTCAACTTCGGGATGCCCAACCCGGAGGGGTACCGCAAGGCCATCCGGGTGATGCGGCTCGCGGAGAAGTTCGGCCTCCCCCTGCTGAGCGTCGTCGACACCCCGGCCGCCTTCCCCGGCGACGAGGCGGAGATGCGCGGCCAGGCCGAGGCGATCGCCCGGGCCATCCAGACGATGACCCGCCTGCGCGTCCCCATCGTGGTGGTGATCACCGGGGAAGGCGGCAGCGGCGGGGCGCTGGCCATCGCCGTGGGCGACGTGGTGCTCATGCTGGAGTACGCGACCTACACCGTCATCCCGCCCGAAGGGTGCGCGGCCATCCTCTGGCGCGACGCCGCCCGCGCCCGGGAGGCGGCGGAGGCGCTGCACCTCACCGCCCCCGACCTGCTCCGCCTGGGGGTGATCGACGAGATCGTCCCCGAACCCCCCGGCGGCGCGCACCTCGATCCCGATGCTGCCATCGCGTCGGTACGCGCGGCCGTGGCGCGCCACCTGCGCGCGCTGCGCGGCATCGACCCGGCGGCCTTGCTGGCCCGCCGCTACGAGAAGTACCGCCGCATGGGGCAGGTGCTGGTCGAGGGCGATGGCTGAGACGCCCGGTCCCGACCTCGAGGTGGTGCGGGCGCTCATCCGCCTGGCCGAGGAAGCCGACCTGCGCGAGCTGGTCGTGGAGGCGGGCGGCGTGCGCGTGCGCATCCGGCGGGGTGTCGCGGCCCGGCGGCCGGGAGCGGCGGCCGGGCCCGCGGCGGCCAGGGGGGCGGCCGGGCCCGCGGCGGTCAGGTCCGCGGCGGCCCGGTCCGCGGCGGCCCCGGAGGAGGTCCCGGCCCCGTACGCCGCCTTCGGTGAGGGGCTGGAGGAGCCGTTCGCACCGGCGGGTCCTGCGGGCGAGGGCGAGGACCGCCTGGCCGAGACCGACCACCTGCGCCCCATCACCGCGCCCATGGTCGGCACCTTCTACCGCGCGCCGGCACCGGACGCCCCGCCCTTCGTGAACGAGGGCGACGTGGTGCAGCCGGGCCAGACGGTCTGCATCATCGAGGCGATGAAGCTCTTTAACGAAATCCAGAGCGAGGTGGCCGGCCGGGTGGCCCGCATCCTGGTGGAGAACGGCAGCCCGGTGGAGTACGGCCAGCCGCTCATCCTCATCGAACCCGCCTCCGGCTGAACCGTGTTCCAGAAGGTCCTGGTGGCCAACCGGGGCGAGATCGCCGTGCGGGTGATCCGTGCCTGCCACGAGCTGGGCATCCGCACGGTGGCGGTCTACTCGGAGGCGGACCGCCACAGCCTGCACGTGAAGCTGGCCGACGAGGCCTTCTGCATCGGCCCGCCGCCGGCCAGCGAGTCCTACCTGAACATCCCCAACATCATGGCCACCGCCGAGCTGCTGGGCGTGGACGCCATCCACCCCGGCTACGGCTTCCTGGCCGAGAACGCCCACTTCGCTGAGATCTGCCAGGACGTGAAGATCACCTTCATCGGCCCCTCCCCCGAGGCGATCCGCAAAATGGGCAACAAGGCCGAAGCGCGCCAGACGATGCAGCGCGCCGGCCTCCCGGTGATCCCCGGCAGCGACGGACCCCTGCGGGACGAGCGGCAGGTCCAGGAGCTGCTGCGCCAGGTGGGGCTGCCGCTCATGCTCAAGGCGGCGGCGGGCGGGGGCGGGCGGGGGATGCGGGTGGTGCACACGGCGGAGGACCTGCGCAGCGCCGTGGCGCTGGCCCGGCGCGAGGCGGAAGCCGCCTTCGGCGACGGGGCCCTCTACGTGGAGAAGTACGTCGAGGAGCCGCGCCACATCGAGGTCCAGGTGCTGGCTGACCGCTACGGCACCGTCGTCCACCTGGGCGCCCGCGACTGCTCCATCCAGCGCCGCCACCAGAAGCTGCTGGAGGAATCCCCGCCGCCGCGCCTGCCGGAGCGGGTGCTCCACGCGCTGGGGCGGGCGGCGGTGCGCGCCGCCCAGGCCATCCACTACACCAACACCGGCACCGTGGAGTTCCTGGTGGATCGGGACGGCCACTTCTACTTCATGGAGATGAACACGCGCATCCAGGTGGAGCACCCGGTCACGGAGATGGTCACCGGGATCGACCTGGTGAAGGAGCAGATCCGCATCGCCGCCGGGGAGCGGCTGAGCGTCTCGCAGAAGGACGTCGAGCTGCGCGGGCACGCCATCGAGTGCCGCATCAACGCCGAGGACCCGCGCCACGACTTCCGGCCCAGCCCCGGGGTGATCACCGCCTTCCTGCCGCCGGGCGGGCCGGGCATCCGCCTCGACACCCACGTCTACCCCGGCTACGCCGTCCCGCCCTACTACGACTCGCTCATCGCCAAGCTCATCGCCTGGGGGCAGACGCGCGAGGAGGCAATCAGCCGGATGCGCCGGGCGCTGGCGGAGTTCGAGATCCGCGGGGTGCCCACCACCATCCCCTTCCACCTGCGGGTGCTGGACAACGCCTGGTTTCGCCGGGGCGAGGTCTACACCAACTTCGTCCAGCGCCGCATCGACCTGACGCAGCTCTAGCCGCGGGTGGCGCGCCTGGCTGGCCCGGTCCAGCCAGGGCCGCGCGATCCCCCGGACGGCGGATGGGCCGGTGCCCGATCCCGCAAGTACAGGTCGAACCACTCGAGCATGTCCAGCAGCATGTGCCGCACGTTGGCCGGAGAGAGCACGTAGTAGGTCTCATTCGGGTAGACCTTGTACTGGAACGTCTTGTACGCGCGTTCCAGCGCCCGGGCGAACTCCAGGCCCGCGTCGCTCCACGGCCACTTGCCCTCGCCATGGAGGACGAAGCACGGGGTCGTGGCCCGCGCCACCTGGTAGATCGGCGAGCAGCGGTAGTAGACCTCCTCGTTGCCTTCCAGCGGGCCGCCAAACTCGTACTCCAGCAGCTTGACGTGGCGCAGCTCGAGGTCGTGATAATGGCGGACCCAGTTGGCATAGCCGGAACAGACCACGGCCGCCTGGAACTCCTCCGGCGCGAAGCAGACCGCCGACATCGTCAGGCAGCCGCCGTAGCTGGTTCCGGTGATCCCCGTGTGGTGGGGATCCACCTCCGGCAGCGTGGCCAGGAAGCGCTTGCCGGCAATGGCATCACGGAGATCGCCGCCGCCCCAGTCTCTGTTGTTCAGGTCTTCGAAGGCGCGCCCGTACCCGGAGCTGCCCCGGACGTTGGGGAGGAGCACCGTGTACCCGTGCATGGCAAAGAACTGGACCGACGGCTGGAAGGTGTCCAGGAACTGGGACGTGGGCCCGCCGTGGAGCCAGAGCAGGCCCGGGCTGCGCTCCCCCGGCATCAGGCCGCGGCCCCGGTACAGATACGCCGTAATCGTCAGGCCGTCGTCGGCGGCGTAGTGAACCTTCTCCGGGCGCACCAGGGCGGAAGCGGCCCACGGGGGCAGGGACGCCGTCAGGGCGCGCGTCCGGCCGGTTTCCACGTCGACCACCCAGAGGTCCTGAGGCGCGGTGGTCGTCTGGAACAGGTAGCAGATCTGGCGCCCGTCGGGGGACCACTGCGGGAAGGCACAGACCCCGTCCTCGGGGTCCACGAGCACCCGCGGCTCGCCGCCGGAGACCGGCGCGACCCGCAGCTGGAGCGTCCCGTCGTGGTTCTCGACGTAGGCGACGAACCGCCCATCCGGCGACCAGGCGGCCTCCCCCTGGTCCGCCGCCGCCGGCGCCACCGCCCGCAGGTCGCCGCCGTCGATCGGGACGATGTAGAAGTTGAACCAGCCTGACCGCTGCGACCGGATCAGCAGGTGCCTCCCGTCCGGCGAGGGCAGCGGCGTGCCGAACGTCCGACCGTAGTGGTAGTCGAACATGTCGGTGTCGCGCACCACCACCCGCGCGTTGCCGCCGTCGAGGTCGATGAGGATGACGTCGTGGTCGGTCCAGGCCTCGTTGAGGCGGACGAACACGATGTGCTGGCCGTCGGGCAGGAAGGCCGGGTACACCTCGTACCGGGGATCGGAGGTGAGTCGGACGGCCTCGCCCGAGGGGACGGCCACCCGGTAGATGTCGTACTGGCCGTACCGGTTCCCCGAGAGCACGAGGCTGCGGCCGTCGGGGGCCCACCGGAACGCCTCGATGGCGCCGCCCAGGCGCGTCAATCGCTGATCCGGCCCGCGGAGACTCCAGAGCCAGATTTCCGGCGTGCCGCTCTTGGCCGAGATGTAGGCGACGTACTCGCCCGTCGGCGACCACTGCGGCATCCGCGCACCCAGGAACGGGATCTCGCCCATCCCGGTTGTCAACCGTACCGGGGCGCCGCCGGACGGTGAGACGCTCCACAGTTCGGGTTCGCCCGCCATCGCCGAGACGAAGAGGATGGCCGACCCGTCCGGCGCCCACTGCGGAGGTTCGGGCAACGCGGCCGGGCGGATGGCCAGGAGCTGATCGAGGCTCAACGTCGGCAGGACATCCGTCACGCGGGGAACACCAGTCCTCTGATGCATCGCAACCTCCTCCCCTCCTCCGGCCCGGGCAGGCTCGGAGCCGCCGTCACCGCCCGGCCGCCTCCGGCAGGCCTACCGGAGCCCCCACCGTCCCACGCACGAAGCCCAGCAGGAGGAGTACCTCCACCCCCTGGGCGAGGACCATCGCCCATGCCGCCACCAGGATGCCCGGCCCCCCTGCCAGCGCTCCCAGGGTGAGCACGATCCCCAGGACGACCAGGTGGGCGGCCATGGCCTGCTGGACCCGACCGGTGCGATGGGCGGCGATCAGGGCACCCCGGTAGAGGTTGCGCAGCCCGAGCAGCCACGGCAGCGCCACCATCGTGCGCAGACCCGCTACGGTGGCGTCGCGCAGCGGAGGGGACAGGCTGATGATCCGGCCCACGTAGAGGTCCACCAGGGGGGTGAAGGCCACCAGCGCCAGGACGGCGGTACACCCGAGCCCGGTCCACAGCACGAAGCGGGTGACCACCGCGGGGCCTCCGGCGCGCTCCTGGACGGCGACCACCATCTCCTGAAACGCCATCACGCCCGCCGCGACGAGGTGCATGAACCCGTTGGCCACGGGCCAGGCCGCCAGGGAGACACCCGGCAGCGCGGCACGGGCGATCCCCGCGGTGACCATGGGGCGGGCGATCACGCGCATGAGGTCGGTGGCCGCCAGCGGCAGGCAAAAGCGCACGATCGCTGCACTGGTCAGCCCACCGGAGGGCCCCGGGGGCAGCTGACGCACCCGGGGCAGAGCCCACAGGGTGATGATCACCGCCTCGACCACTACGCTCGCCGACAGGGCGATGGCACCCATCGTCGCCCCGGGCAGCCTCGCCGCCACGCCCAGGAGGACGGTCCCGGTGAGGGCGGCCAGCCGGCTCAGCGTGCCGTAGCCGATCAGACGGGGCGCGTTGGCCAGCAGCAGCGGGCCCTGGTAGAACCGGCGCCAGGCGATTGCCGGCACCCAGGGGAGCAACCACCGCAGGGCCGGCTTGGCCTCCGCCAGCACCGCGGGCGGGACCCCGATGAGGCCGGCGAGGACGACGTCGGACAGCCGGGTGAACGCCACGACAGTGAACAGCGCCGTGAGCGCGCCGGCCCAGATGAGCATGAACCGGCGCAAGAGGCGGTAGGCGGCCTGCGTCCGCGTCAGGGCCACCGAGGCCGAGAAGAGCATGATGATCGGGCTCTCGATCAGGACAGCCAGGTCGAGGGTGACGCCGAAAGCCGCCAGGTGCACGTCCGGGTGGCCCAGCCGGCTGATGCCGGCCGCCACCACCGGCTGCGCGACAGCCATCATGAGCCAGGACAGCGCCAGGGGGAGCCAGTACGCCACCAGGCGCGCCGTCGGCCACGAGGGTGCCGCGTCTGCCATCAGTCGTAGCGGATGCGTGGGTCGAGGTAGCCGTAGAGCAGGTCGACGGCCAGGTTGACCACGACGTAGACCGTGGCGATGAAGAGCACCCCGCCCTGGACGACGGGGAAGTCCCGGCTCTGGATGCCCTGGAGCAGCAGCAGCCCCAGGCCCCGGCGAGCGAACACCGACTCGACGATCACCGTCCCGGCCAGGAGCCCGCCGAACTGGAGCCCGACGATGGTCACCACGGGGATGAGGGCATTCCGCAGCGCGTGGTGCGTAATCACGCTCCACGGCCTCAACCCCTTCGCCCGGGCGGTGCGCACGTAATCCTCCTGGAACACCTCCACCAGGCTGCTGCGGACCATGCGGGCAATGATCGCGGCCGCGCCAAACCCCAGCGTCCCCGCCGGGAGGACCAGGCCCGCAAGGCCGGGCAGGCTCGTGACGGGCAGCACGCCCAACCAGATGGCGAAGACGTAGATGAGCAGGAAGCCCAGCCAGAAGGACGGCATCGACACCCCCAGCAGCGCCACGACCATCGTGAGGTTGTCCAGCAGCCGGCCGCGGTGGAGGGCGGCCAGGACCCCCAGGGTCGTTCCGAGCAGGATGGCGCACCCCATCGCCGCGACGGCGAGCTGGAGGGTCAGCGGGAACCGTTCCAGGATGAGATCGGTCACCGGGTGGTTGCCCCAGATCGACCGGCCGAGGTCGCCTCGCAGCAGGCGGAGGAGAAACCGGCCATACTGCACCGGCAGGGGCTCCTTGAGGCCCAACCGCTCCCGAACCGCCTCCACCTGCTCCGCCGTCGCCCCGCCGCTCTCCACGAACATCGCCAGCACGGGGTCCCCCGGGACGAAGTGCAGCATCGAGAAGGTGAACAGGGTGACCCCCAGCAGGACCGGGACGGCCGTCAGCGCACGCCGGAGGACGTACGTGGCCATGCGCGCCTCAGGCGCGGGGGCAGCCGGCGCCTACCGCAGCCGCGTGGGGTAGAAGTACGGAAATGCCACCTCGTTGAACGTCAAGTTCTCCACGGTGGTCCGCACGCCGAAGACGTAGTCCTCCTCCCACCCCATCACGCCGACGGCATTCACCAGGATGATGCGCATGGCCCCGATGAGGTTGCGCCACCGGGTCTCGGGATCGGCCGAGGCCAGGGCCGTGTCGAGCAGGCGGTCGAGCTCGGGGGAGGTGAAGCCGTACCAGTTGTAGACGGAACCGCTCCGGAAGAACGACGCCAGGATGCCGGCGCTCTCGTAGCCGGAGTCGCTGATGATGGTGGCGTCGAAGTCCCCCTTGCTGACGCTGCCGATCCAGAAGTTGAAGTCGCCGATGCGGAAGCGCAGCTCGATCCCGGCCTGGCGCAGCATCGCCTGCAGCGGCTCCGACTCGCGCACCGTGACGCCTTCGGGGATGACGTGTTCCAGCACCAGACGCTCCGTCCCCCGCACCCGGATCCCGTCGGGGCCGGGCCGCCACCCGGCCTCCTCGAGCAGCTGCTTGGCGCGGTCAAGATTGTACTCATAGTCCACCGGCTGGAGCTGGCTCCGGTACAGGTTCCGGAAGGCCTGGGGGACCATGTTGATGGGGAGCGGCCCGAGCCCCGGACGCCCGGTGCCTCCCCACGTGGGCAGCCGCATGAGCAGGGGTCGGTTGATCGCGTGGTTGATGGCCCGTCGCACCCGCAGGTCCGCAGTCGGGCCCCGTCGGGTGTTCAGCAGCAGCATGCGCGCCGTCCCCGCCTTCGGCACCAGCACGATGCGCACGCCCGGTTTGCCCCGCAGCACGGCGATGTCCGGCGGGGTGACCTGCGCGCTGGTCGCCTGGCCGGTCTCCACGGCCGCCGCCCGGGTACCGGCCTCGGGGACCTGGCGGTAGATGACCCGTTCCACGAATGCCGGGCCGGTGTGGCCGAACACCCGCGCCCCCCAGCGGTAGTCCGGGTTCCGCTCCAGCACGGCGTCACCCCCGCGCGCCCAGCTCACGAGCCGGAACGGCCCGGTGCCGACCAGCTCCCGTGCCCCGTAGTCGTCGCCCAGCCGGCGCAGGGCCGCCGGGGAGTCAATCCCCAACCCCCCGTCGCTGAGGTACGTGAGGAACCCCCCGTGGGGCTCCCGGAAGATGACGCGCACCGTGAACTCATCCACCACCTCGGTGCGAATGTACCGGGGCCCGCCCATGGCCAGGTAGCGGAACCCGCGCCGCGGTCGGTCGGGCGACATGGTCCACTCGAAGTTGAACCGGACCGCCTCCGCGTTGAACGGCGTCCCGTCGTGGAACCGGACCCCGCGGCGAAGGCGGAAGGTGTAGATCCGCCCGCCGGCGGTGATCTCCCACGACTCCGCCAGCCAGGGATGGATCGTCCCGTCGGCGGGGTTCACCGCGACGAGGTTGTCCAGCACGTGGCGAGCCACCATGCGGCAGGGCGTGTTGTTGGACAGGTGCTGGTTCAGGGTGTCGGCACAGACGGTGGCCTGCGCGTGGATCAGGGTCCCGCGGGCATCCTGGGCCCGGCCCGCCACCCGCAGCCCCCCCACCAGGAGGACCGCCACCACCCCGGCCAGCGCCCACCGGCGCCCCAGGCGCCTGTGATCTGCCATCACCTTCCACCTCCTCCGTCCGCTCCGGCGTTCAGCTCCGCGGCACCTTTGGGTCGAGCGCGTCCCGCAACCCGTCCCCGAGCAGGTTCATCCCGAGCACCGTGACCATGATGGCCAGTCCGGGAAAGGTGGTGATCCACCAGGCCTGGCGCAGGTAGGCCCGCCCGAACGACAGCATCGCGCCCCACTCCGGCGTCGGGGGCTGAGCGCCCAGCCCGAGAAAGGACAGGCCCGACGCGGCCAGGATCGCGGAGGCCAGGCCCAGGGTGGCCAGGACGATGACGGACGGCAGGACGTTGGGCAGTATGTACCGCCAGATGATCCGGCCGGGCGTGCAGCCGATCGCCCGGGCGCCCGTCACATAGTCCATGGCGCGGATCGCCAGGGTCTGGCCCCGTGTCACGCGGGTGAAGGACGGCGTCGCGGCAATGCCTACCGCCAGCATGACGTTGTACAGCCCGGGCCCCAGCACGGCCACGATGGCCAGCGCGAGCAGGATGCCCGGAAACGCCAGCATGAGGTCCATGATCCGGAGGATGACGTCGTCCAGCCATCCCCCGTAGAAGCCGCTGACCAGGCCGAGGGTCACCCCCGCCGTCCCGCCAATACCGACGGAGATGAGACCGACGCTGAGCGAGAGGCGGGAACCGTAGATCACCCGGCTGAGGACGTCCCGTCCCACCTCATCGGTCCCGAAGGGATGCTCCCGGGAGGGCGGCTGGAGGGGCTGGAGGAGGTCCTGGAACGTCGGGTCGTAGGGGGCGAGCCATGGAGCCCCCAGCGCCACACCCCCGGCAACGGCCAGCAGCGTCAGCCCGGCCATCGCCCCGCGGTTGCGGGCCAGCTGTGCCCGAACGATGGAGCCATAGGTGCGAGACCGTTCGGCTGCCGGCAGCTGGGGCAACGCGGTCACTCGGGTGCTCATACGACGGCCTCGTCCAGGCGCTCGTTCACTCGATCACCGCCAGGGCGCGCGGCGCCTGCGTCAGGGGCACGGCGCTGTCGGGTGTGACCACCACAACGTCTTCCACCCGGCAGGCGTAGCCGTTGGGCACGCGGCTCGACGGCTCCACCGTGAACGTCATAGCCTCCCGCAGCACCGTGCGGTCCCCGGTCTCCAGGTAGGGCGGCTCGTGCACGGTCACGCCGATGCCGTGGCCCAGCCGGTGCGTGAAGTAGTCGCCGTACCCGGCTTCGCGGAGCACGTCCCGCGCGGTGCGGTCGGCATCCTCGGCCGTGATGTCCCCGGCCCGCATGGCGGCCATCGCCGCGCGCTGGGCCTCCAGGACCGCGTCGAACATGGCGGCGACCTCCTGGGGCGGACTCCCCAGGAAGGCCGTCCGGCCGAAGTCCGAGCAGTACTCCTCGTACACGCAGCCGAAGTCGAACGTGATGGCGTCCCCGGGGGCGAGGCGGCGCTGGCCGTGCCGGGTCGTGGGGAGGCGGTCACTGTTGGGCCGGGTGAACCGCACGCCGGTGACGAAGGCCGGGTAGTCGGCGCCGTGCTGGGCGAACTGGTAGTCGATCTCGTGGGCCACGTCGAGCTCGCGCACGCCTTCGCGGAGGACCTTCAGGATCGCCATGTACACGGCATCGGCCACCGCCGCCGCCCGCCGCATCACCTCCAGCTCGTCGGCCGTCTTGATCATCCGGAGGGGGGCGATGAGCCGACTCGCCGGCACCAGCTGAAGGCCAGCGGCGCGCAGGGCCTCGACCGTCGGCACCCAGGCCCGGTCGTCGACGGCGACGCGCCGCGCCCCGGGAGCGACCCGGTGGAGGACATCCCCCATGACGGAGGCGGGATCCTCCCCCTCGAGGACGACCCGGACGTCGGAAATCCAGGGTTTGCCCCGGGCCTGGTGCAGGAAGAACTCGGAACCCATGCGCGGCACCACCAGCACGAGGCGTTCGAGTCCGACGTAGGCGCCCTCGATCCAGTCGGCGTAGGCGTTGGTGTCGGTGGCGTGGGGCTGCTGCCGCCGGACGCCAGTGAGGTAGGCGAGATTCGCCCCGGGGCGCAAGTACAGGGCGTCGACGGGCTCGCCTGCCATGGCCTGCCGGACTGCCTGAAGGCGTGGCCGGATCTCCACTCTCCCGCTCCCCGTCGGCTGACCGTGCGCCGCGGTGCGGCGCCTTGAGCATACGACCAGGAGTCTACTGGGCCGCGTCGTATAATGACTAATACTATCTCCTGATAGCCGGTATCACTTTACCTGATGGCCGTTACCGCCGGTGGGCCGTTCAACCTGCAGCGCCTCTGGACGTTTCGCCGGGTGGCGCAGGAGGGGAGCATGACGCGAGCGGCCGCCGCCCTGTTCCTCTCCCAGCCGGCCGTGTCGGCCCAGATCAAGGCCCTGGAACGGGAGGTCGGGCATCGCCTGTTCCGACGCGGCGGACGAGGAGTGGAACTGACACCCGCCGGTCGAGAACTGATCACACACGTCGAGCGGGGCCTGGCTGCCATTGAGCGCGGTCTCGCCGCGGTGCGGGGACGGCCGACGACTGAGACCCTGGCCGTGGGCACGGTGGTCTCGGTCAGCCTCGACATGCTCCCGGCCCTCCTCGACCGGTTCCACGCACGCCACCCTGAGGTGCGCGTGACGATGCGCACCGGCCATTCCCGCGATGTCGCCCGGATGGTGCTCGACGGATCCGTTCATGTAGGGTTCGTGGTCGCTCGACCGGACCACCAGAACCTCTCCAGCCGGTTGATCCTGGAGGATCCGGTCATCCTGGTCGGCCCGCCGACACACCACCTGGCTGGTCAGCGGATCCCGCTGGCCGCACTGCGTTGCGAACTCGTGCTCCTGGCGCGGTGGGGCGAAGGGTTCGAGCATCTCCAGGAGGCGTTGCGGGCGCGGCTGGGCGAGGAGTTCTCGCCCGCGGTCCAGGTGGACCCCGCCGAGGCGGCCAAACGCATGGTCCTCCAGGGCGTCGGGCTGACGTTTCTCGGGGAGAGCATGGCCTGCCACGAGCTCCGGACCGGTCAGCTGGCGCGCATCGAGGTGGCGGACCTGCCCCCCCTGTACCGACGGGTGTACGTCATCTGGCGAGGGGAGGCCCGGGAGGCGTCCGCCAGGGACAGGTTCCTCGCAACGCTGTGGGGTGAAGCAGGGACGGTGCCGACTACCCTCCCGGCAAGGGTGGCGGCAACCGTCGGAAGGCGACGGCCGCCGCACCCACCAGCCCGGCCTCCTCGCCCAGCGCTGCCGGCACCAGGCGCACCGCCTCCAGCGGCCGGGCGAACGCCCGCTCCCGAGCGGCCCGCCAGAGCGGGGCCATGATCAGGTCCCCGGCCTGCATCACCCCGCCCCCCAGGATGATGAGCGGCGGGTTGAGCAGGTTCACCAGCGAGGCCACGGCGGCACCGAGCGCGGTCCCGGCCCGCTCGTAGATCGCCCGGGCCACGGGGTCGCCGGCGCGGGCGGCCTCGGCCACCGTGCGGGCGGAGAGCTCCTCGGGAGGGAGCTCTCGTAGCGAGGTGGCCTCGCCCCGGGCCAGGGCTTCCCGTGCCGCGCGGGCGATTGCCCGTCCCGAGGCCAGCCCCTCCAGGTGACCCGGCTGCCCGCAGAAGCACGGGGGACCATCGAGGGCCACGGTCATGTGCCCGACCTCGCCGGCCGTCCCGCTCACCCCGCTGTAGAGCTCCCCGCCCAGGATCAGTCCGCCGCCCACCCCGGTGCTCACGGTGATGTAGACCAGGTCCGTCACACCCCGGCCCGCCCCCACCCAGGCCTCTCCCAGGGCCGCGGCGTTGGCGTCGTTCTCCACGGCCGCGGGCAGGCCCAGGCGCTCCTCGAGCAGCGCCCGCAGCGGCACGTCGCGCCACCCCACCAGGTTGGGCGGCTCGAAGACGACCCCGCTGCGCGGGTCGAGGGGGCCGGGCGCCCCGGCGGCGACACCCACCAGCGCCTCCCGGGTGACGGCCGCCTCCGCCAGGACGTGGGCGGCCGCCCCGGCCACCGCGGCCACCACCGCGTCCGGTCCGCCGGTGGGGGTGGGGAGTGTGCGGTGGGCCAGGACGCGCCCGTCGCCACCGACCACCCCGACCCGGGTCCGGGTGCCCCCGATGTCCACCGCCAGCGCCGCCCGGGCTGCCATGGCCGCTCCTCACCCTGTCGCGCCCCACCCTGCCGGACGCCCGTCGCGGACGCGCCGACAGGAGGCTCGCGGCGTCCTGTGCAATTGTACCGGCAGAGTTCCCGGGAGGTGGGCCATGCCGTTCGTGGGGACGAGCGCCATCCTGCTCATCGCCGTCGTCCTCGTCGGCTTCCTGATCCTGTACAACGCCATCAAGATCGTCCGCGAGTACCAGCGCCTGGTGGTCTTCCGCCTGGGCCGCTCCATCGGCAGCAAGGGCCCGGGCATCGTCTTCCTCATCCCCCTGGTGGACCGCGCCGTCTGGGTGGACCTGCGCGAGTTCTTCCTGGAGATCCCCAGCCAGACGACCATCACCAAGGACAACGCCCCCATCAACATCGACTTCCTGATCTACTTCAAGGTGCTGAACCCCGAGATGTCGGTGATCCAGGTGCAGGACTTTGCGGGGGCGGCGCGGGGGATCGCCACCACCACCCTGCGCGCCGTCATCGGCGACATCATGCTCGACGACGTGCTGGCCCGGCGCGAGCAGATCAACCAGGTGCTGCGGGCCAAGCTGGACGAGGTCACCGAGCGCTGGGGCGTGAAGGTCACCACGGTGGAGATCCGCGAGATCCTGCCGCCGCGCGAGGTCCAGGAGGCGATGACCCGGCAGATGTCGGCGGAGCGCAGCCGGCGCGCGCTGGTCACGGAGGCGGACGGCAAGCGCGAGGCGGCCATCAAGGTAGCGGAAGGGGAGAAGCAGGCGGCGATCCTCAAGGCGGAGGGCGACCGCCAGGCGGCCATCCTGCGCGCCGAGGGGTTTGCGCTGGCGCTGGACAAGATCTTCGCCGTGGCCCAGAACGTCGACAGCAAGACGATGGCCCTGCAGTACCTGGAGGCCCTCAAGGCGCTCGGCGCCAGCCCGGCCACGAAGTTCATCTTCCCCCTGGAATTCTCCCGGCTGCTGGGGCCGCTCGGGGACATGGCGGGGCAGGCCTTCGGGCGCCCGCCCGGCGAGGAGCGGTCGTCGTAGCGGCCCGGCGACGCGGCCGACGGTCGGCCTGACCTGACGGCGGAGCCCCCGTCGGCAGGCGGCGACGCGGGGCTGCGCTCAGCCCTCCGCGCCCGCGTCGGGTTCGGGGACCTGCCGGAGGGTGCGCACCGGTGAGCCGAGGACCCAGAGGAAAGGCGTCAGCGAGCCCAGCACTCCCACGAGCACCGCGGCGCGCAGCCCCAACCCCTCGCCGAGCGCGCCCCCGACCAGGCTGCCGAGCGGAATGGTCCCCCAGACCAGGAAGCGCATCGTGGCGTTCAGCCGTCCCTGCAGGCGCTGCGGGACGATGGCCTGGCGCAGCGAGACCTGGTTGACGTTGTAGATCAGGCCGCCGGCGCTGCCCACGAAGCCTCCCGCCACCAGCAACGGCGCGGCGGTGGCCGGGGTCGCCACCAGGAGCGGCAGGAAGTACGCGCCGAACAGCGCGGCGCTCCCCACGATCGTCGGGCCGACGCCGAAGCGCCGCGCCAGCCGTCCCGCCAGCGTCGCCCCCACGAGGCCGCCGGTATTCCCCACACCGAAGATCAGGCCGAGCGTGGCGGGAGAGAGCCCCAGCACACCCGTGGCGTAGAGGATGAAGAGCGCTCCCACCGCCGAGGAGAAGAAGTTCGAGGTCCCGGTGGTGGCCGCGATGGCCCGCAGCAAGCGGTGGCCGACCACCACCGCCAGCCCCTCGCGGATCTCCGTCAGCACCGGGCGCCGGTTCGCCGGATCCGGAGGGTCCTCAGGCCGACGGATGCGCGCCAGGAGCCCTCCGGACACGAGGTAGGAGAGGGCGTCGAGGACGAGGGCGAAGGGCG
>JAVHLY010000023.1 GCA_031081585.1 Armatimonadota bacterium | reverse complement strand
TAGGGTACAATGAGGTGCGGCCGTGCTAGGTGGGGAGCTAGCGGTTCCCTGTACCCGCAATCCGCTACAGCGGGGCTGAATCCCCGCCCGAGGCCCGGGGCGTGAGGGCCCGGTCCGCGGCGGTCCGACGACGAAGGTCGGGTCCTGCGCAACGGGATCTGACGAACCCCGCCAGGCCCGGGAGGGAGCAACGGTAAGTCAGTCCTCCCGTGTGCCGCAGGGGCACCTGACCGGAGCCGGTCCCGCGGCGCCCGCCTCGTGTCCTGGGGTCGACGGTGGGTGCACGGCCGCGTTCCCCGCGTGCGTCCGCTGCGCGCGCCCGCCGAGCCGTCTGCCCTTCCGGTGCCGACCCCCGCGCAACCGATCGGTCAATCATCCGCCGCCCGTGCCCATCCCCACGGCCCGCCGATGGTGGGGGAGCAGCGCGGCGTAGACCGCGAAGGCCAGCGGGGTAGGCACCCCCGCCTCGCGGCCGTAGCGCACCAGCGTCCCGTGGAGCGCCTCCACCTCCAGCCGCCGACCGGCCAGCAGGTCGGTGGCCAGAGAGGCCCGGCTGTCCGGCAGCTGGGCCTCCGCCAGGGCCAGGTGACGGTCCACCAGGTCCGGCGGCAGGGGCACGCCCCTGGCACGCGCCACCGCCACGCCCTCCTCCAGCAATCCCCGGAAGAGCGCCCAGGTGGGCGGCGAGGCCCGCACCTCACCGAGCGGCAGCCGGGTGAGCGCGCTCACGCCCGCCAGCGCGCAGATGAAGATGAACTTGCTCCATTTCTCGGGCCGGATGTCCGCCAGCGCCTCGGCCTCGAACCCCGCGGCGCGGAAGCGCGCCTCCCAGGCGCGCAGGCGGTCGGTCAGGCCACGCCCGGTCCAGGCGCCGAACCGGATCGCCCGCGGCCCCCCGGTCTGGCGCACCACCCCGGGGGCCTCGATGGCCGCGAAGATGTACGCCGTCCCGCCCCACACCCGCTCCGGCCCGAAGCGCGCCGCCAGCACCTCTTCGTTGTCGACCCCGTTCTGCAGGGAGAGGATGACGGTCTGCGGGCCCACCGCCGGAACGATGCGCGCGGCGGCGGTCTCCGTGTCGTAGGCCTTCACGGTGAAGAGCACCAGCTCGGCCGGCTCGTCCGGTGCGCCCAGGGCGCGGGCCGGGGCGAAGAGCTCGCCGTGGACGGTGTGCAGGCGCACCCCGCCCTGGGCCTGCAGGGCGTCCAAATGCGCCCCCCGCGCCATGAAGGTGACGCGCTCGCCGGCGCGCGCCAGCAGCCCCCCGAAGTAGCCGCCGACACCGCCTGCGCCGACGACCAGGACGCTCACGAGCGGGAGGGCTCGTCCTCTCCACCGGCGGCCGGGATGGGGGCCTCGGCGGGCTGCCGCTCGTCGCGGCCGGGGCGGGGGGCGAACTGGCGCAGCCGCTCCGCCAGCTCTTCAAGCCGCCGGGCCACGCGCGCGTTTACGGTCCCCTCGGGGAACTTCCCGTCCGGCCCGCGCTCGCCGGCGGGCAGGCCGGTGAGGATCTCCAGCCCCTCGTCCACGGTGCGCACCGCCCAGATGTGAAACTGGCCGCGGCGGACCGCCTCCACCACCTCGTCGTGCAGCATGAGGTTGCGCACGTTCTGGGCGGGGATGATCACGCCCTGGCGCCCGGTCAGCCCCAGGGCCTTGCACACGTAGTAGAACCCCTCGATCTTCTCGTTCACCCCGCCGATGGGCTGGATCTGGCCGTGCTGGTTCACCGAGCCGGTCACGGCGATCCCCTGCTCGATGGGCACCTGACCGAGGTCGCTCAGCAGCGTGTAGAGCTCGGTGGAGGAGGCGGAGTCACCCTCCACCTCCTCGTAGGTCTGCTCGAAGGTCAGCGAGGCGTTCAGCGTGAGCGGGCGGTCCTGGGCGTAGCGCCCCCCCAGGTAGTTGGCCAGGATGAAGACGCCCTTGCTGTGGATGCGCCCGGACATCTGCGTCTCGCGCTCGATGTTCACCACCCCCCGCGAGCCCACGTAGGTGCGGGCGGTGATGCGGTTGGGGCGCCCGAAGGCGTAGTCGCCCAGCAGGTGGACGGCCAGACCGTTCACCGTCCCCACGCGGGCGCCGTCGATGTCCACCAGGAGCTGCCCCTGGGCGATGGCCTCCCGGATTCGCTCCTCGATCCGGTTGCTGCGGTAGACCTTCTCCTCCAGGGCCCGGTCCACGTGCGCCGCCCGGACCACCGTGGCCCCCTCCCGCTGCGCCCACGCCGAGGCCTCGGCCAGGACTTTGACCACCTCGTGGAAGAGGGCGGTGAGCTTCTCCTGGTCTCCGGCCACGCGCACGCTGTACTCCACCAGCCGGGCGACGGCGTCGCGGTGGAAGGGGAGCAGGCCCTGCCGCCGGGCCACGACACCCAGGGCCTGGACGTATTCCCGCAGGGTGGCCTCGCTGCGAGGCAGGTCGACGTCGAAGTCGGCGCGGATCTTGAACAGCTCCCGGAAGTCCTCGTCGAACAGGTAGAGCAGGTGGTAGACCAGCGCGTTGCCGATGAGGACGACCTTCACGTCCAGCGGGATGGGCTCCGGGCGCAGGGTGGCGGTGGGGATGAGGCCCAGCTGCTCGCCCAGGTTCTCGATGCGGATCTCCCGGCTGCGCAGCGCCCGCTTCAGCGCCTCCCACGCCATCGGCGCCAGCGCCACGTCCCGCAGCTGCAGCAGTAGGAAGCCGCCGTTGGCGCGGTGCAGGGCGCCGGGCTTGATCATCGTGAAGTCGGTGACGAGCGCGCCGAACTCCCCCCGGTACTCCACCTTGCCGATGAGGTTGTAGTAGGTGGGGTTGGGTTCGATCACCACCGGCGCCCCGCGCGTCTCGGCGTGGTCCACCAGCAGGTTCACGCGGTAGCGCAGGAAGGGGTCGCGCCGCCGCACCTCGACCGGCAGGGGGAAGAGCGGACGCGCCGGCTCCTCCTCCTCTTTGAAGAGGTCGAGGTTCTCCACCACGTCGTGCTTGAGGCCGTCCAGGTAGGCGGCCACGCGCGGGTTGGCCCCGTACCGCTCCCGGACCGGCTCCACCGCCCGCTCCACCACGCGCTCCACCGCGTCCCGTTCGAGCTGGTGCAGGGCGTCCCGCGCCTCGCGCTCCAGGTTGCGCACCTGCCGCAGGGCCTCGCCGATGCGCTCGCCCAGCTGCCGGGCCCGCGCCTCCAGGGCCTCGCGTTGCTGCGCCGGCAGGCGCTCCAGGAGTTCGGGGGCCAGCGGCTCCCCTGAGGGCCCCACGGGCACCGGGAAGACACCCGCGGGCGTCCGCTGGATGGCAAAGCCCAGCTGCCGTCCCTCGGCCTCCAGCTGCTGCCAGACGGCGTTCACCCGGTCCTCGTAGGCGCGCAGCGTGTCGCGCCGCCGCTTGCCGAAGTGCTCGCTGGCCAGCAGCTGGCGGATGCCCTCGCGCAGCTCGTCGACCAGCCGGGCCATGTCCCGCCGGAAGCGCCGCCCCTCCCCGGGGGCGAAGCGGATCGCCACCGGCTCGTCGGGCTGCTGGAAGTTGTAGACGTAGCACCAGTCGGACGGGGTGGGGCGCAGCGCGGCCAGCTGCTCGATCTTCTGGCGGGCGTAGGTGGTGCGCCCGGTGCCGGTGGGGCCGGTGACGAAGACATTGTAGCCCGGCTGCGGCACGCCCAGGCCGAAGTCCAGGGCGCGGACGGCGCGCTCCTGTCCCACCATGATCTCGTCGTGCGGCAGCTCGTCGGTAGTCTCGAAGGGGAAGATGGCGGGGTCGCACCACCAGCGCAGCCGCTCGACGGGGACGCGGAGCCGCTCGCGGGCGTCGGTGGCGGGGACGCTCACGT
This sequence comes from Armatimonadota bacterium, assembly GCA_031081585.1. NCBI lineage: Bacteria > Bacillati > Armatimonadota > Armatimonadota bacterium. Next base: position 43,853 of record JAVHLY010000023.1, on the reverse strand, counting down.
CACGACCCGGCCGTCCCGTGCCCGCCGGCCGGGCCGCCTGCCCGGCCGCGCGGAGCGGCGGGCAGGCTGATGAAGCCGGCCTGTCGCCCTCTGCTGGTACCTCGCCCCTGGGGGACGCGGGGGTGGTGGGCGATGTTCACGTCGAGGTGCTTGCCGCAGGCGCAGACCACCTGCTGGGTCTCGGCGGCGTTCACCCAGACGTGCCCCGACGCCTCGGCCCGGCGCCGCGCCGCCTCCACCGCGCCGGAGCGCTCGTCCTCCTCGTCCTCGCGGCGCCCCATCTCCGCCGTCCCGGTCCCGCTCAACCGGTAGAGGAGGGCTTTCGGGTAATAAACTGTATAGCGGCGCCCGCACCCGCCGCAGGGGAACGTGAAGACGAGAGCCATCGTTCAGCATTCTAGACCGAAAGGAATGGCAGGCATAGAGCGGGAAGGGTCCTCGGGGAGGCGACGCCGATGCGGATGCTGATGCTGGGGATGGTCCTGGGCATGCTGGTGAGCGGGCTGGCGCTGCTCACGCCGATCGTGCTGGCGCAGGGCGTGCCGCCGTTGCAGGAGTTCATCCCCCTCCCCGGCCCCGGTGACCGCACCCCGGGCACCCGCCCCGGGCAGCCGCAGCCGGGACAGGGCGACTGCCCCATCCTCTTCTACTACAACGGCCAGCTCTACGAACTCCGCCCGGGCCAGGGACCCGAGGACGGTCCCGGCCGCCCGGGCAGCCCGCCGGAGTTCTTCTACCTGAACCCGTACCGCGGGCCGGCCATCCCCGGGCTCCCGCAGCCGGGACCGGGGCCGAACTTCCAGCCGGTCCAGCCGCGCTCCTGAGCGCACCCGCGCCCGCCTCCTGACCGTCCCGGCGCACGCGGCCGGGATGGCGGCCGTCTTCGCGTTGCTCTCGGCGGCGTTCTTCGCAGGCAACGCCGTCGCCGTCCGCCTGGCCCTGCACGGCTCCACCCCCGAGGTGGTCACGCTCCTCTCCGTGGCCACCAACGTCCTGACCCTGTGGACGCTGGCCGCTGTCACCGGCCCGCTCGTGCCGGCCGACCGGGGCGCCGCCCTCATCTTCCTCGCCGCCGGGCTGCTGGCGCCCGGGCTGGCCCGCCTGGCCATGTACACCGCCATCGGACGCATCGGGATCGCGCCCACGGTGGTGGCCAGCAACACGACGCCGCTCTTCACCGCGGCCGGCGCGGCCCTGCTCCTCGGGGAGCGGCTGACCGCCGACATCGTGCTCGGGACCGTGGCCGTGGTCCTGGGCGTGGTCCTGACCGCCAGCGCGCCGCCCCTGGGCCACGGAACGGCCTCTCCACCGGAGGCCCGACCGCGGCGCGGCGGCATAGCCCTCGCCCTCAGCACCGCGGTGCTGGCCGCCGTCTCCTTCCTGCTGCGCAAGGTGGGGCTGGAGCGCCTGCCGGCCCCGGCGCTCGCGGCGGCGCTGACGCAGACCGGGGCGCTCTTACTGCTGCTGCCCCTGGTCCTGCTGCGCGGGCGGCGGGAGCGTCCCCGCCTGGCCCGCACGGCCCTCCTCCCGGCGCTGGCTGCGGGGCTGCTCAGCACGGGCGGGTTCCTCACCTACTTCCTCGCCCTCCACCAGGGCGAGGTGAGTCGGGTGACGCCGCTCGCCAGCACCACGCCGCTGTTTGCCGTGCTGCTGCTGGGCGTCGGCTACCGTCAGGTCGAGGCGGTGAGCGCACGCACCGCCGCCGGGGCGGCGCTGACCGTGGCCGGCGTGGTCCTGGTGGTGGCCGGGTAGCGGCCCCCACTGTGGAGGGTGGTCAGCCCTGTTAGACTGGGCGTGATGGTTCATCCAGCTGCAGCCGCAGCGCTGTGTCCCGCCGATGACCCCGGAGCAGCCTGAAGGACGTCCGGCTCGCCGACGCCGCCGCGGTCGGCGCCGCCGCGGGGCCGCGCAGGCGGCGACTCAGGCCACAGCGGCGGGGGCGCCTGCGCCGGAGCCGGAGCGGGCTGCCGGGACGGGCTCCAGCCCCGACGGCAGCGCCGCAGCTGGCGCCGCCCTCCTCCTCCCGCCGGCGCTCTCTGCCGGACCCAGCGCCCCACACCAGGCCGTGCCCCTCCCCGAGGGCAGCCCCCAGCCCGCACCGTCGGCGGTTGAAGGCGCCCCGGCCCCCGGCGATCTCCGCATCCGCATCCGGGCGGCCATCCTGGACTTCCTGGCGCGCCACCAGGAGACCCAGGTCCCCACGCTCCTCGACGCGCTGGCGCGGCAATTCCCGGGCTTCGGCCGGGCCGAGGAGACGGTCGCGCTGGAGGTCCTGCACGAACTGGCCACCAGCAACATCCTCCTGCCCGCGCTGGACCGCCGGCACCTGGGCTGGCCGTGGGTGCGCGTCACCGAGTACGGTCGGCAGGTGCTGCAGACCGGGCGCCCGGTCCCCTACGACCCCGACCGGTACCTGGCGGCCGCCCAGCAGCGCCTGCCCACGCTGCCTCCGTTGGTCCTCGACGTCCTGCGCGAGAGCGTAGCCGCCTTCCACCGGGGGTTGATCCGGGCGAGCGCGCTGCTGCTCGGCGTGGCGTCGGAACTGCTGATGCTGGAGCTGACCGAAGCGTTTTTGGCCACGCTGCCCGAGGCGGAGCGGCGGTCGCTGTCGGAGTGGTGGGCGGAGAAGAGCCTGTACGCGCGCTACCGCCTCTTCCGGGAGGCCTTCGAGGCCAGGCGGGAGGCGCTGGCCCTGCCCGACAGCGTCAGCAAGGACATCGACGCCATCCTGGACCTCGTCTTCAACGCGGTACGCCTGCAGCGCAACGAGGCCGGCCACCCCACCGGGGCGCCCCTCAACCCGGTGCTCATGGCCGCCACGCTCCAGGTCTTCCTGGAGTACGCCGAGCGCATCACCGGGCTCATCGCCTTCCTGCGGCAGACGACAGTCCGCCCGCCCTCGCGCCGCCGGCGCCGACGCACCCGGTCGTCCCGGGGCGAGTGAGCCGGCGGCGAGCCGGACCGCGGGCTACTCCTCCTCGCTCTCCTCGTGCGGGTGCCCCTCGCGGGCCAGGAAGTCCTCCACCAGGAGCAGCTGCGGGCCGGCCCGGCGCACCACGCTCAGCAGGCGCTCCATCGTCGAGACCTCCTCCAGTTGCTCCCGCACGAACCACTGCAGGAACTCCTGCGTCGTGTAGTCCCCTTCCTTGACCGCCTGCGCCAGCAGGCCGTGGATCTGCCGCGTGACCTCCTGCTCCCACTCCAGGGAGAGGCGCACCGGCTCTTCCGCGCCGCCGAACTCGCCGCGAGCACCGGGCGTGGCGGGCACCTCCACGCGGCCGCCCGCCTCCACGACGTAGCGGACGAAGCGCATGGCGTGCTCCCGCTCGTCGTCGGCCTGCTGGAAGAAGAAGCGGGCGAGCCGGGGCAGGTTCTCCGCCTCGAAGTAGGCCGCGATCGCCACGTACTGGAGCATCGCCCCGAACTCCCGCCCGATCTGCGCGTTGAGGGCGGCGTTCATCTCCCGGCTGATGAGCATCGTGGCCTCCACCGTGCGACCTGGATCTGTGCCGCGTTCCATTATAGGCGCCGTGGGCACCGCTATCGGCGCCACCCCACCGCCCATACCGCCGCCGCCTGCACCCCCACCAGGGCCAGCCAGGCCGGCGGGTACCCCACGCGCTCGACCAGCCCGCCGAATGCCGGGGAGGCCAGCATCGTGAAGACGTAGAGGACCGTGAAGAGCACCCCCAGGGTGGCGGCCCGCGCCACGGCGGCGCGCTCGGCCACCGCGGTGAGCGCGAGCCCGTTCCACCCCAGGAACGTGAAGCCCCCGGCAAAGGCGAGCAGTGCGGCGGCAGCCGGGGAGAGGTGGCCGGACGCCCCCACCGCGGCCAGCGCCGCCGCCGCCCCGCCCCCGGCCAGCGCGGCCAGCGCCAGCGGCCGCCGCCGGTCGCCGCGGAAGTGCCAGTCGGAGAGCCACCCCCAGGCCAGACGGCCGGCCACGCCGCCCAGGTGCACCAGCAGGAGGAGGCGCGCGGCGGGGGCGAGCGCCCACCCGAAGCGGTCGACGGCGTACAGCGGCAGGTAGCCGGTCAGGCTGAACTGGCTCACCACCAGCAGGCACGCGGCCGCCGTCGTGGATCGCAGGATCGGGTCGCCGGCGAACCGCCGGGCGGTGGCGCCCAGCCCTGTCGCGGGCGGCGGCGCGCCCGTCCCGGCCAGCCCGGGCACGACGAGCCAGGTCACCGCCGCGGCGACCAGCGCCGCCAGGCCCGAGGCCAGCAGCGCCGTGCGCCATCCCCACGCCTCGGCCAGCCACGGCAGGAGGAGCGCCCCGGCGAAGCCGCCGAGCGGCAGGCCGGCCTGACGGATCCCCATGGCCACCCCGCGCTCTTCCGCGGGGAACCAGCCCACCACGGCGTGGCTGCCGGTGATCTGGCTGGAGGGGAACCCCACGCCGGCTGCGGCCATCAGGAGCACCAGGGGAAGGAAACCCGGCGCCGCGGCAGCCAGGCCCACCACCACGCCCGTGGTTGCCGCGCCCAGGGCCATGACCCGCCGCTCGCCCAGACGGTCTGTGAGCGCGCCCGTGGGAAGGAATGTCAGCAGGGCGCCCAGGTCGAAGGCGGCCAGCAGGACCCCGACCTGGACCAGCGAGAGGCCGAAGTCGGCGCGGATGAAGCCGACGATGGCCGGGAGCCCGAACCGCACGACGGTCAGCCCGGCCTGGTGGACCGTGGCGGCCGCGAGCAGCCACCAGCGCGATCGGCTCAGGGGCGATCTTCCCGCTTCCGCAGGACCGTCAGGCAGAACGGGTCGCGTACGACGATGCGGGCGTCCGGGTCCCGCCGCAGCTCCCGGATCAGGCGCTCGCGCGTCTGCGGCGGGAGGTGGGCGGCCGTCCACTCCCGACGCAGAAACTCCTCCAGCGCGGCCAGGGAGCGGAAGACGGCGGCCAGCATGAACTGCTCCCGCCCTGCGAAGCCGAAGAGCCCCTGCCGGATCACCCGCTCGACCGCCCGCTCGCTTGCGACATAGTCGGCGTGGTAGTCGCCACGCTCGTGGAGGTGGCCGACAGGGACCGCCCGGCCGGCCACGCGCACTTCGACGGGCAGGTACTTGGTCCGCCGGCCGCCCGGGTCACGGTCGGGCCGCAGGTCCAGGAGCCAGCCCTCAGGCTGCAGGACCCGGTGCGCCTCTGTCAGGGCATGGACCATGCCCCGGTGGGCGATGCATCAGAGCGACCACGAGAAGAGGACGGCGGTGAAGGTGGCATCCGGGAAGGGGAGCGCCTCGGCGCGGCCCACCTCCAGCCGCACCCTGTCCTGCCACCGTCGCAGCCGTGTCCGGGCCCGGGCGACCTGGTCGGGATCGGGGTCGATACCCACCGCCGACCGGACGAGGGGGGCCAGGCGGCGAGTCAGCCGGCCGTCCCCGCACCCCACGTCGAGGAGGACGGACCCGCGCAACAGCGCATGCCGGAGGACCGTCCGCACCTCCCGCCGTTCCGGGTCGAGCCGCACGCCGCGCATGGCGTCACCTCCAGAAGAGAGTTCGGCTCGGGGAGATGGTGTCCTGTCAGCGCCAGGCTCCTCGCGTGCCCGGGCGCCCCGGGCGGCGTGTGACATGGGTCACAGGGCGCCTGCGGCCCGGCCCTGCTAGAGTGGAGCCGGATGGACCGCTTCGTGCGCGTCGCCACGCTGGAGGAGTTGCGCGCCGCCGGTCGCCTGGTCGTCCAGGCGGACGGGTACACGCTGGCCCTGTTCCTGGACGGCGACCAGGTCTTCGCTGTCGACAACCGCTGCCCCCACATGGGCTTTCCGCTCCACCGCGGGACGCTCAAGGACGGCATCCTCACCTGCCACTGGCACCACGCCCGCTTCGACCTGCACAGCGGCGGGACGTTCGACCGGTGGGCGGACGACGTACGCACCTTCCCCGTGGAGATCCGCGACGGCGAGGTGTGGGTGGACGTCACGCCGCGGGGCGACGTGCGCGCCCACCAGCGGGAGCGCCTGTGCGAGGGGCTCGAGTACGACATCCCGCTCGTCATCGCCAAGGCGGTCGTCACCCTGCTGGAGACGGGCGACGACCCCGACGAGGCCTTCCGCATCGGGCTGGACTTCGGCGTGCGCCACCGCAAGGCGGGATGGGGGAGCGGCCTCACCATCCTCACCTGCCTGCGCAACCTGCTGCCGGTGCTGGACCGCGAGGACCGGGCGCGGGCCCTCTACCACGGCCTGGCCGCCGTGGCCGCCGACACCTTCGAGCAGGCGCCCCGCTTCGAGGTGCGGCCCCTGCCCACCCTGGGGGCCAGCCTGCGGGCGCTGAAGCAGTGGTACCGCCGCTTCATCGAGGTCCGGGACGCCGAGGGCGCGGAGCGGTGCGTCGTCTCGGCGCTGCGCGCCGGCGCCACGCCCGCACAGATGGCCGATCTGCTGCTGGCGGCCGCCACCGACCACCGCTACCTCAGCGACGGCCACGTCGTCGACTTCACGGTGAAGGCCCTGGAGGCCCTCGACCATGCCGGATGGGCGGGCGCGGAGATGGTGCTCACCAGCGTCGTGGGCGCCTGCGCAGGCGCCGAGCGCATGGAGGAGTCGAGCGCCTGGCGCCACCCCGTCGACCTGGTGGCGATCCTGGAGGAGGCGTTCGAGCGCCTCCCCGATGCCCTGCGGGCCCAGGCGACGGCCGGGGACGGCGCCGTCCCCTGGGAGGGCGGCCCGGCCCTCGTCGATGTCCTCCTGGGCGAGGACCCGCAGGCGATCGCCGACGCGCTCCTGGCGGCGCTGCGCGAGGGCGCCGCCCCGGAGGCGGTGGCCGCCACGGTGACTTACGCGGCGGCGCTGCGGTTGGCCCGCTTCCCCACGACCAACGAGTTCACGGACTGGAACACGGCGCTGCACACCTTCTCCTTCGCCAACGCGGTGCAGCAGGCGCTCGGGCGGGTGCGCTCCCCCGAGCTCGTGCGCGGGGTGTTCGACGCGGCGATGAGCGTCTACCTGGACCGCTTCCTCAACGTGCCGCCGGCGCCCCTCCCCGCCCCGGCCGAGGGGGAGACGCCCGAAGCCCCCGAGGCGCTGCTGGCGGCGCTACGCGCGGCGCTGGACCGGCAGCAGCAAGTGAACGAGGCCGGGGCCCTGGTGGCCCGCTACCTCTCCGGGGGCGGCGACCCGGCGCGCTTGCTGGCCACGCTGGGCAGCCTGCTCCTGCGCGAGAACCGCATCTTCCACGCCATCCAGGCGGTGGAGGCCGCCGTCCGCCAGTTCCAGGCGCTCGGCCCCACGGCGCAGGGCGTGCACACGCTGGTCGCCGCCGCGCGCTTCCTGGCTGCGCACAGTCCCACCACCCGGTCGCAGCAGCAGACCTTCCAGATCGCCTACCGCCTCCACCGCGGCGAACGGCTCTACGCCGAGCCCGACCGGGTGCTGCGCACCGTCCTCTTCATCGACATCGTCCGCTCCACGGAGGTGGCCGCCGAGCTGGGCGACCGGCGGTGGCGCGACGTCCTGGGCAACTTCCAGGCCCTCGTGCGCAACGAGCTGGGCCGCTACGGGGGCCGGGCAGTGGACCTGGCCGGCGACGGGGGGCTGGCCACCTTCGACAGCCCGGGCCGGGCCATCCGCTGCGCGCTGGCCATCGCCGCGGCGGTACGCCGCTGGGGCATCGCGGTGCGGGCCGGGGTCCACACCGGCGAGGTGGAGGTGAGCGGCGACCGGGTCACCGGCATCGCCGTGCACGTGGGCGCGCGGGCCGCGGCCGCCGCCGCGCCGGGCGAGGTGCTGGTCACCGGCACGGTGCGCGACCTGGTGGCCGGCTCGGACATCCGGTTCGAGGACCGCGGCACCCACACGCTGCGGGGCGTCCCCGGCACCTGGCACCTCTTCGCCGCCCACGCCGACCACATGGGGCGGCGAGGGTGACCTCGCCCGCGTGAGTCCGGCCGGCCGGGTGCTCGGCGGGCCGGGCCTGCACGTCTTCTGGCAGGCCCTGAGGATCTGCGCGTGAGGGCGCATACGCCCGGGCGCGGGGGCGCGGGCTCGTCTGACTGCGCCGGGAGCAACACAGGCGGGACGCCGGAGCCCGGCGTCCCGCCTGGATCCTGGAGGGCCGTGAGGGACTCGAACCCCCGACGCGCGGGTTAAAAGCCCGCCGCTCTACCCGCTGAGCTAACGGCCCCCCTGGTCCACCAAACCATGGTATCCCAACGTTGCCGGTCTCTCAACGCACCGCACTGCCTCAGAATGGTCCCTCTTTGACCAGCGGGGCAGGCCGTGCAGCGGCCCACCTTCAGCGAAGTCGGCGGCTGCCCGCAGGCCCTGGAGCCCGCGTGCTAGCCCAGGACGAGCCGGGGCAAGAAGAGCACCAGGTCCGGCCACACGGTGATGAGGAGGAGGACGATCACCAGTGGGATCAGGAACGGTGCCGTCGAGCGCACCACCGTCTCAAAGGGCAGCCCGGCCACCCGGGAGATCACGAACAGCACGATCCCCACGGGTGGAGTGAGCGTCCCGATCATGAGGTTCAGGACCATCACCACCCCGAAGTGCACGGGGTCGATCCCCAGCAGCTTCGCGGCCGGGAGGAGGACCGGAGTCAGGATGATGATGGCGGCAAGACCCTCCAGGAAGCATCCCACCACCAACAGAAGGAGGTTGACCGCCAGCAGGAAGACCAGGGGGCTCGGGGCCACGCTGACCAGCCACGCGGCCAGGTTCTGTGGGACCTGAGCCCGGGCGAGCACGAAGGCGAACAGCGAAGAGGTCATCACCAGGATCAGGATGACCCCGTTGGCCTCCACCGTGTCCAGAAACAGGCGCGGGAGGTCCCGCACCCGCAGCTCCCGGTGAATCACCAGGCCCAGGAGCAGGGCGTACGCGGCGGCCACCGCACCGGCCTCCGTGGGGGTGAAGACGCCGCTCAGCATGCCGCCGAGGAGGATGGCGGGGGTGGCGAGGGAGGGCAGCGCTGCCCACGTGCGGGCCGCCACGGTACGCACCGGCGGCAGAGGGTGCCGGGGGTAGCCGCGGCGCCGGCTGACCCACGCGAGCTGCAGCATGAGCGCCAGAGCCATCAGCAGCCCCGGCACCACGCCGCCCAGAAACAGCCGACCGATGGACGCGTCCGCGGTGACGGCGTACACCAGCATGGGCACGCTGGGCGGGATGATGGGGCCGATGGTGGCGCTGGCTGCGGTGACGGCGGCTGCGAAGTCCCGCTCGTACCCTTCGTCCGTCATGGCCTTGATCTCGATGGCGCCCAGCCCGACGGCGTCTGCCACCGCAGATCCGGACATCCCCGCGAAGATCACGCTGCCGACCACGTTCACGTGGGCGAGCCCGCCCCTCAGCCAGCCCACCAGGCACTCCGCAAACGTGTAGATCCGGTTGGTCACGCCGGAAGTGTTCATCAGCATGCCGGCCAGCATGAAGAAGGGGGCGGCGAGGAGGGTGAAGGAGTTGGCCGCGGCCGTGACCCGCTGCGGGACCGCCAGGAGGACATCCCCCTGCGCCCACAGGTAGAGCGCCGAGGACAGCCCCAGGGTGACGAACAGCGGGAGGCCAAGCGCCAGCAGCAGGATCCAGAGAACGAAGAAGGCCCCCGCGCTCACCGCTCCCGGGCCTCCCGGAAGTGCTCCCACAACGCCTCCCATGTGTACAGCAACATCAGGGAGCCGGAGAGCACCGCGGCCGCGTAGATGACCGACCAGGGTAAGGGAAAGGTGATGGCCAGCGTGCTGCGGGACAGCCAGACCAGCTTGGCGCCCTGCACTGCCAGGACACCCAAGAAGCCAGCCGTGCCCAGCAGCCCCAGCCGGTGCACCCACAGGCGGACCGCGGGGGGCACCCGGTCGACCATGGCCCCGATCCGGACGTGGGTGCCGCGCCGGAAGGCCATGGCGGCACCCAGGTAGCAGGTCCAGATGTACAGGTAGCGGGCGGCCTCCTCGGTCCACACGAGCGGTCGGGCCAGGACGTAACGGAACGCCACCTGCGCCAGGATCACGAGGAAGATGGCGAACAGCAGGACAGCCCCCAGGGACGAAGCGGAGCGGTAAAGGAACTCTCCACCCGACACGGAACGGCTCCGGCGGGAAGGCGTCCATCCGGCGGCCCCGGGCCGCGTCGGCTTCAGCGGGTGTTCACGATCCGCTGGAACAGCCCCGGACCCCACTGCGCCTCGAACTGCTTCGGCAGGCTCTCCAGGACCGGCCTCCGGAAGGACTCCACGTCCGGCTGGATGACCTCCATGCCAAGCTGGCGGAACTTGTCCAGCAGCGTGCGCTCCCGATTCAGGATCTCCTGGTTGTGCCACGCCACAGCCTCCTCGATCGCCTCCACCAGGGCACGCTGGAACGGCCGGCCCAAGGCCCGCCACGTGCGCTCGTTGATGAGGATCAGTCGGGGCGTGAGGATGTGGCCGGTGAGGACCAGGTACTTCTGGACTTCGTACAGTTTCGCTGCGTCGATGGTCGGCAGAGGGTTCTCCTGACCCTCCACCACATTCTGGCGCAACGCCAGGTACAGCTCCCCGAAGGGGATCGGAGTGGGCTTGGCACCCCACGCGCGGACCATGGCCACGAACACCTCGTTCTCCGGCACCCGCAACTTGAACTCACGGAGGTCCGCCACGGTGTGCACGGGCTTCCGTGTCGTGGTGAGGTGGCGGACACCATAGTACGTGGCCGCCAGGATGCGGACCCCGCGCTTCTCGATGAAAGCCCTCGAGAGCTCCTCCGCAATGGGGCTCTTCATGACCGCGCGGAGGTGCGCCTCGTCACGCCACGCGTAGGGCGCCTCGAGCGCGCCCAGAGGAGGGAAGAACTGACCGATGGCCGCCGCACCCTCCGTGGTGAGCTGCTGGGTCCCCACCATGACGTTCTCGATCTGGTCCCGAGTAGTGCCCAGCTGGCCCGCGGGGTAGGCCTGGATCTGGAGGTACCCCTGGGTCCGCTGGGACACGCTGCGCGCGATGCGTTCGACCATCTGAACCGAAGGGTGGTCCGGCGGGAGGACCTCCCCCCACCGCAACACCATGACCGCGCCCGCGGGCACGCTCCACGTGAGGGCCACGAGTGCCAGGGCAACCCCGAGTGCGCGCCAGACCATGATCCCCACCCCCGGGGGTGCAAGATGTGATAACGATTGCAGATTATCAGACGCGTCCCGGCTGTCAAGGGGCGCATTGCCTCACAACGGATCCAGGTGAGGGCGGGGCCGTCGCCTCGTCGCACATCACTCCGGAGGGTGCGTGAGGCACCGGGCCCCAGAAACTCAGGTTTCCCTATGAGTCAACCCGCACACCGCATGGCCTCAACCGGTCAGCGCCGCTGCAGCACGGCGCCGCAGGACTCACGGATCACCAGGCGGGTCTTCAGCACGATCTCCTGTACGGGCCGCGCGGGGTTCTCCAGCCGCTGCATCAGCAACTGGGCTGCGCTGGTCCCCAGCGTGTAGGCCGGCTGGGCCACCGCCGTCAGGGTGGGTGTCAGGATCGGCGCCCAGTCCATGTCATCGAAGCCGATCACGGCCATCTCCTGGGGGACGCGCACCCCGGCCTCCTTCAGAGCCAGCATGGCGCCGATGGTCATCAGGTTGTTGGCCACGAAGAGGGCCGTAGGCGGACGGTTCATCTCCAGGAACTCCCGGGCCAGCCGGTAGCCGCTCTGCTGCTTGAAGTCGCCCTCCCGCACCAGGGCCGGATCGGCACGCAGGCCTGCCGCCTGCAGGGCCGCCAGGTAGCCGGCCAGCCGCTCCCGCCCGGTGAAGACACGGACCGGGCCGCTGATGATGCCGATGCGGCGGTGGCCCAGCGCGATCAGGTGGCTCACCGCGGTGCGGGCCCCCTCCATGCTGTCCACCAGGGCGGCGTCGGCCCGGATCCCCTCCAGGCGCCGGTCCACCAGCACCAGGGGAAGGCCGGTGCGCAACCAGCGGCGCAGGTGCGGGGTGACCTGGCCGCTTGACGCCAGGAGCAGCCCGTCCACCTGCTTCTCTCGCAGGATGCGCAGGTAGAGGTCCTCCTTCTCGGGGCTCTCGTCGCTGTTGCACAGGATCACCGCGTAGCCGTGGCGGCGGACGACGTCCTCCACGCCGCGGACCACCGCGGCGAAGAAGGGGTTGGCGTTGTCGGAGACGATCACCCCGATGGCGTGGGTCCGCTTCTTCACCATCCCCCGGGCGAGGGCGTTGGGGGTGTAGTCCAGCTGCCGGGCCGCACGCAGGACCCGTTCCCGCGCCCGCTGGCTGGCGTAGCCGTACCCGCCCAGCACCCGGGCAGCCGTGGCCACGGACACCCCCGCTTTGCGCGCGACGTCCTTCAGGGTCGCCATCGAGGCACCATCATACTCCGGCTCGTTTGGCCCGTCTCCTGCCGCATCCTGCACCGGCAAGCAGGATCCCACGGCGAACTCCCCCTACTCCGGGACTGGCAACGGACGGCCTCCGGGCGGGAGGAGTCGGCGGTCCGGCGGCAGAATACCAGGATCTGAAACCGTTATCACAACCGGGCCGGCGCACGGGGACGGGGCAGGAGGAGGGACCGGCCGGTCAGGCGTAGGGGGCGAAGGTCAGCCATGGGGTCTCCGAAGGTCGGCATCCTCACCTTCTCCGACGGCAGACCCCACGTCCACGAGGAGCTGCTTCCCCTCACCCGGCAGTTCCAGGACCGCCTGGCGGCGCGGCTGCGGGCCGCCGGCTGGGAGGTGGTCACCGGCCGGGAGATCGTCTGGACCACCGACCTGGCCCAGAGCGAAGGGAGGTACCTGGCGGCCCAGGGCGTCGAGGCTACCATCTTCAACTACGCCATCTGGGCCTGGCCGCACTACTCGGCTATCGCCGCCCAGTTCGTCCCCGGGCCGATCCTGCTCCTCTCCAACGTCAACCCCCGGTATCCCGGGCTGGTAGCCATGCTCGCAGCGGCGGGCAGCCTGGACCAGGTGGGGGTCTTCCACGGCCGCATCTCCGGCGACATCGACGACGACGCGGTGTTCCTGCGGGTGCAGCAGTTCCTCCGCCCGGCGGTAGCGCGGAACCGGCTGCGCGGCCAGGTCTATGGGGTGATCGGCGGGCGCTCCATGGGCATGTACACTGCCGTCCCCGCCCTGGACCAGTGGCGGCGGGACTTCGGCATCGACATCGAGCACATCGACCAGTTCGAGATCGTGCGCCGGGCGGAGCAGGTCCCCGATGCCCGCGCCGAGGCGGCCATCGCCTGGCTGCAACGCCACGGCGCCACCATCCACTACGACGGCCAGAAGCTGACGCCGGAGCTGCTGCGGCGCCAGGTCAAGGCCTACCACGCCGTGCGCCAGCTCGTGACCGAGTGGCGGCTGGACTTCTGCGGCATCAAGGGCCAGCCGGAGATGACCACCCACTTCGCCACCATGGATGTGGCCGAGGCCTTCCTCAACGACCCCTACGACTGGGAGGGGCCGCACGAGCCCATCGTCTGCGCCACCGAGGCGGACAGCGACGGTGCGCTGACCATGCAGATCTTCAAACACCTGGCCGGCACACCCGTGCTCTTCGCGGATGTACGGCACTACGACGCCGCCGACGACGTCTGGGACCTGTGCAACTCCGGCCAGCACGCCACCTACTTCGCCGGCCGCTCCTTCGACCCGGCGGTGAACCTGAAGCGCGTCCACCTCTACCCGGCCATCATCTACTTCCCCGCCGGCGGAGCGTCGGTGATGCACGTGGCCGCCCCGGGGCCGGTGACGCTGGCCCGGCTGGCCCGGCGCAACGGCACGTACTGGATGGCCATCGTGCCGGGGGAGTTCGTCGAGTTCCCCCCGGAGGTGCAGGCGGAGAAGGTGGCGGCCACCACCCCGCAGTGGCCGCATGCGTTCGCCCGCTTCCGCGTTCCCGCCGAGCAGTTCCTGGCCGAGTACGACTCCAACCACATCCACGGGGTCTACGGCGACTGGGTGGCGGACCTGGTCTGGTTCTGCCGGATGAGCGGCATCGAGCCGCGCGTCTTCGCCTGAGGGACTCCCGTGGCGCGCTACAGCATCGGGATCGATTTCGGCACCGAGTCGGCGCGGGCGGTGCTGGTGGACGTCGGCAGCGGCGAGGAGGTGGCCACGGCGGTCCATCCCTACCGCCACAGCGTCATTGACCGCGCCCTGCCCGATGGCACCCCCCTCGGCCCCGACTGGGCGCTGCAGCACCCCGGGGACTGGCTGGAGGCGCTGGAAGTGCTGCTGCGGCAGATGGCCGCCGCCGGCGGCCACGCGGTGGCCGGCATCGGTGTGGACTTCACCTCGTGCACGCTGCTGCCGGTCCGGGCCGACGGCACGCCGCTGGCGCTGGAGGAGGCCTTCCGGGACCGGCCGCACGCCTGGCCCATGCTCTGGAAGCACCACGCCGCCCAACCCTACGCCGACAGGATCAACGCCTCCGGGTGGGAGGGGCTGCGCTGGTACGGGGGCCGGACATCGTCGGAGTGGCTGTGGGCGAAGGTCTGGCAGGTCCTGGAGGAGGCCCCGGAGGTCTTCGCTGCCGCCGACCGCTTCATCGAAGGGGGAGATTGGATCGTCTGGCAGCTGGTCGGCCGCGAGGTGCGCAGCGCCTGCCAAGCCGGCTACAAGGCGCACTGGCAGCCGGGCGACGGCTATCCGCCCGCGACCCTGCTGCAGCGGCTGCGCCCGGGGCTGCCGGCGGTGCTCGACCGCCTGGGCCCACCACACCCGCTGGGCACGCCAGCCGGCGGCCTCACGACGGGATGGGCCGCCCGCAGCGGCCTGCGGGCGGGTACGCCCGTCGCCGTGGCCATCATCGACGCGCACGCCGCCGTCCCCGCCGTCGGCGTCGCCGAGGCCGGGCGGCTGGTGGCCATCGTGGGGACGTCCACCTGCCACATGATCCTGGGCGAGCAGCGCCACCCGGTCCCCGGGATCTCGGGAGTGGTACAGGACGGCATCCTGCCGGGGTTCTACGGCTACGAAGCGGGCCAGGTGTCGGTGGGCGACATGTTCGAGTGGTTTGTGCAGACGTACGGGGTCCCCCGCTACGGCGCCCCGGTCACGGCCTTTGCCCGTCTGGAGGGTGAGGCCGCAGCCCTGGCCCCGGGCGAGTCGGGGCTGCTGGCGTTGGACTGGTGGAACGGGTGCCGCACGCCCCTGGTCGATGCCGACCTCTCCGGCGCGCTGCTGGGCCTGACCCTGGCCACGCGGCCGGCCGAGATCTACCGCGCCCTGCTGGAGGCCACCGCCTTCGGTACCCGGCTGGTCCTCGACACCTTTGAGGAGGGCGGCGTCGCCATCACGGAAATCCACGCCTGCGGGGGGCCGGCCAGCAGGAGCCCGCTGCTGCTGCAGCTCTACGCCGATGTCACCGGCCGGCCGCTCTACGCCTATGACGTGCCCCACGCCTCGGCGCTGGGGGCAGCGGTCCACGGAGCGACGGCCGGAGGGGCCTATCCCGACCTGCTCGCGGCGACCCGAGCCATGGGAGCGCGTGCTGTGCAGCGGTACGAACCGCGTGACGGTCCGCGCCAGGTCTACGATGCCCTGTACGAGGTCTACCGGGAACTGCACGCAGCGCTCTCCCGGCCGGAGGGGGCCATCAAGCGGCTGCGCCGCCTGCGACGCACGGCCCCGCGCGAGCCGATCCCGACCGGAGCGCGACGCCCGACCACGGCATTCTCTTGATGGGAGGTGCGGGGATGAGACAGTCTGCACTGTTCCGCGGAGCGCTTCTGCTGCTGGGAAGCGCTCTGGTGCTGCTCGCAGCCGCGCCGCTGAGCTCGGCGCCGCCGCCCTATCCGACCAAGGCGATCACCATCGTCGTGCCCTGGTCCCCCGGGGGTGGGACGGACCGCACGGCCCGGGCCATCGCCGCCGTGCTGGAGAAAGACCTCCGGGTGCCGGTGGGGGTGGTCAACCGCACGGGCGGTGGGGGCGTCATCGGCCACATGGCCACCGCCACCGCCGACCCCGACGGGTACACCCTGGGGATGATCACCATCGAGATCACCATGATGAGCTGGCTGGGGCTGACCCACCTGACCTATGCCGACTACAGGCCCATCGCCCTGTTCATCAACAACCGCGCGGGCATCACCGTGCGCGCCGACGCTCCCTGGAAGGACTACAGGGAGCTGATGGCCTACATCAAGGCCAACCCCGGCAAGCTCAAGGCCTCCGGCACCGCTGCCGGAGGGATCTGGGACCTGGCCCGGGTCGGCTGGCTCCTGGCCGCCGGCCTGACCGCAGACCACGTCAAGTGGGTCCCCAGCACTGGGGCGGCCGCCGCCCTGGCGGAGCTGGCCGCGGGTGGCGTGGACATCTGCACCTGCAGCCCGGCCGAGGCCCTGCCCCTGGTGGAGGCGGGCAAAGCGCGGGTGCTGGCGGTGATGGCGGACAAGCGGTGGGATCCCCTCCCCAAGGTACCCACGCTCAAGGAGATGGGCGTCGACTTCGACATCGGCGGCTGGGCCGGCATGGCCGCTCCCGCCAGGACGCCGGACCACATCATCGCGTTCCTGGACGCCGCGGTGGGGAAGGCCGTCCGGTCCGCGGAGTTCACCAACTTCATCAAGACCAGCGGATTCTGGTTCGACTACAGGAACGCGAAGGACTTCACCGGGTTCCTGATGCGGGAGCACCTGAAGAACGGCAACCTCCTGAAGGCGGGAGGGTTCGTCACCAAGTAGGCGAGGGGCCATGGGAGCCTGGGACGCCGTAGCAGGTGTGCTGCTGGCGCTCCTGGGCTCCTATGTGTTCCTCGCTGCGCGGACGTTTCCCCACCTGCCGGGAGGGTATCCCGGGCCGGGCCTGTTCCCCCAACTGCTGGGGGGCCTCCTGGCGCTCTCCGGAGCGGGACTGCTGGCTCACGGTGCGCTGACGGGCACGCTGCGGCGGCGGATACCGCTGTTGGGGGCTTCGCGGAAGGAGCAGGTTCGCGCGCTCCTGGTGGTCCTGGCGGTCATCCTGTACATCCTGCTGGTGGACCGCCTGGGCTTCGTCCTCCTCGCCTTCCTGATCCTGGCGGGATTGATGCTCGGACTGGGGGTCCCGGCCCGCTGGAGTGTCGGCCTGGGGGTCGCGCTGACGGTCCTCTTCTACCTCCTGTTCGGAAGACTCCTGCACGTGCCGCTGCCGGGCGGGCTGGTCCCCTGAGGATGCCCTCCCCCGATGGCTGAGCTCATCCTCGAGAGCCTGACCGCCCTGGCCGACCCGGGCGTCATCCTGGTCATCCTGCTCGCGGCGCTCTACGGGCTGTTCATCGGCGCGATCCCGGGGCTGACCGTCACCATGGCCGTGGCCCTCTTCGTCCCCTTCGCCATCTTCCTGGACCCGATCCCGGCCCTGGCGGCGATCATCACCCTGCAGGCGCTGGGGATCTTCGCCGGCGACATCCCGGCGGCGCTGGTGCGCATGCCGGGGACGCCGGCCTCCGCCGCCTACGTCAGCGACTCCTACGCCCTCAGCCAGCAGGGCCAGGCCCGCCTGGTCCTGGGCGTGGATGTGGTGGCCTCGGCGCTCGGGGGCCTGATGGGATCCGTCGCCCTCATCGCCGGGGCATCGGCGCTGGCGGAGTTCGCCCTCACCTTCAGCAGCTACGAGATCTTCTGGCTGGCCCTGCTGGGGTTGAGCACCACCGCCTTCATCGCCACCGCCTCCCCGCTGAAGGGCCTGGTCTCCGTCACCCTCGGCCTGCTCCTCTCCACGGTGGGCATCGACATCACCCTGGGATTCCCCCGGTTCACCTATGGCGTGCCCTTCCTGCTGGGCGGGATCAGCTTCATTCCCGCCATGATCGGCCTCTTCGGGGTGAGCGAGATCCTGCGCACGGTCCTCAAGGGGGAGATGCACCTGGCCTACGCCCGGCTGGAGCGGGGGCCGTCCTTCCTGCCGGCCCTGCGCACAGTCTGGCGCCACCGGATCAACGCCGTGCGGGGCGGGCTGGTCGGGCTGATCTCTGGGGTGCTGCCGGGTGCGGGCGCGGACATCGGCGCCTGGCTGGCCTACGGGGTGGCCAAGCGCTTCTCCAGGGAGCCGAGGAAATTCGGCCGGGGATCGATGGAAGCCATCGTCGAAGCGGGGGTGGCCAACAACTCCGACCTAGCCGCCGAGTGGATCCCCACCCTGGTCTTCGGCATCCCCGGCGACGCCTTCACCGCCGTCGTCCTGGGGATCCTCATGATGAAGGGGATGCGGCCCGGCCCGGCCATCCTGCACAACTACGCCGACGTCCTGGTGGCCGTCTACATCACCTTCATCCTGGCCAACCTGCTCATGGTCCCCCTGGGGTTCCTGGCCATTCGCGCCAGCAGCCTGCTGGTGCGCCTGCCGCGCAACGTGCTGGTCCCGGCCATCCTGATGATGTGCGTGGTGGGGGCCTACGCCATCAATAACAACCTCTCCGACGTGGGCCTGATGCTGGCCATGGGCGTCCTGGGCTTCATCCTGGAGGCGTTAGAGTTTCCCGTAGCGCCCATCGTCCTGGGCTTGGTGCTCGGCCCGCTGCTGGAGCAGAACTTCATGATCAGCCTGATCAAGAGCGAGGGCCACCTCGCCCTCTTCTTCAGCCGACCCGTGAGCGCGGTCCTGGGCGTGCTCACCGTGGCGGTCTGGCTCCTGCCGCCGGCCACGCTGGCCTGGCGGCTGCTGCGGCGTCGCAGGTCCGCCCCACAGCCCGTTGCCGAGGGGTAACCGCGGGCCGGCGCGCACGCTTTCTGCCGAGGCCGTCACGCGCTCGGCAGCTGCAGGCTCACCGGGCATAGGAGCATAGGAGGGCAGCGATGTTCGACCGGACGAAGCTGCGCGGCGTCGTCGTCCCTGCGGTCACCCCCTTCGAGGAGGACGGGTGCACCGTGAGCGAAGCGGGCGTGCGCCAGCTGGTCGACTTCCTCGTGGAGCAGGGCGTCCACGGGATCTTCGTGGCCGGCACCACCGGGGAGGCGGCCGCCCTGGACGACCTGCAGTGGCGTCGCCTGGTGCAGGCCGCCAGCAACGCCCTGCGTGGTCGGGTTCCGCTTCTCGCGGGTGTCATCGCCCCCACCACGGCCCTGGCCGCGGCGCGGGCCCGCCAGGCATCCGACCTGGGTGCAGACGTGGTGGTGGCCACTACGCCCTACTACTACCTGCCCACGCGGACCGAGCTGGTGGCCCACTTCCGGGCAATTGTCCAAGCCACGCCGCTGCCGGTCCTGCTCTACAACATCCCCCAGAACACCAAGGTGCCCATCACCCTGGCGGCCTGCCGGGAGCTGGCCGACCTGGAGCAGGTCGTGGGCCTGAAGGACTCCGCGGGCAACGTCACCGAGTTCCGCCAGGCCGTCCTGGCGCTGCGTGCCGGGGGGCGCGACTTCCGCATGTTTCTGGGCACCGACCACCTGACGGATGTGGCGGTGCTGGTGGGGGCGCAGGGCACGGTGCCCTCCCTGGGCAATGTGGCCGGGCGGGAACTGGTGGCGGCCTTCGAGGCGGCAGAAGCCGGCGACTGGGCGCGCAGCGCCCACCACCAGGAGCGGGTGGCCGCCCTGGCCCGCATCTACGACGTGCGGGGGGAGGTTCACCAGACGGGCATCATCGTCGGGCTGAAGTGCGCGCTGACCCTGCTGGGGGTCGCCGCGGGCCCGCCGGCACCGCCCGCGCTGCCGCCAAGCAGCGAAGAGGTCCGGCGGGTGGAAGCGATCCTGCGGGAGGGCGGACTGCTCCGTTGACGCCGCATCGCGATCGCCTCCTCTCAGTGACTACGGTGAACCCCTCCCGGCATCACCGCGGGAAACGTCGACCGCCTCAACGACCCGCAGGAACGGGATCTGCGCCGCCCGGCAGACGGCTTCCACGGCCGCAGCGTCGGGGGCCTCGAACAGGTACATCACGCGCCAGTCGCCCGGCACCCAGATCGCCCGCAGGTAGCGGACGGCCGTTCCCCCCGCACCCGGCGCGCATGCCCGGCGGGCGCGCTCCTCGGTCCCCCTCAGTTGCTCCGGCGTCATCCCGGGGAAATCGCAGTCGGCCATGTATACCGGCATCGTCCCGATCGAGATGTCACCCAACGGCCGCCAGGACGGCAGTCACGATTTCAGCTCGGCCCGCAGCTCCTCCAGGATCCGGGGATCGATGGTCCGAACCATGTCGGCCACGCTGACCTTCAGCAATCCCACGTCGGCCAGCAGCTGTCCGTAGAAGCGGAGGCTGCGTTCCGGGCTCAGGTTGCGCCAGTTCGCCGGCACCATGCTCGCGGCGTAAACGACGTTCTGGAAGTTGGCGGGGCCGCCGAAGAGGCCGCGGTCGGTTGCGCGTTTCACGGCGTCGGCACGGCTCGCCGTCTGCGCGTCCGCCGACCGGAGGATGGCCCGCACAGCGCGCTTTGTCGCCATGGGGTTGGTGCGGTACCACTCCTGCTTGGCGACAAGCAGGCAGCAGGGCAGCGTGGACCACGGCCGGTCCATGGAAAAGCCACGTCGATGTCAACACGCCCGCTGGCCAGTTGCCCGCCAGCGAGGAGCTCCGTCCGGGTGAAGCCTTCCTGCTGGAGGAATGGTTCAACCGCCATGACCGGGTGATCGCAGGGAAGCATGCCGAGCCGGATCGTGGTGGTCTCGGGCGGGGGCTGCGCCGCGCCCTGCGCGACCTGGCCGGTTTGAGCGGGCGTCATGATGTACTCGGTAAGCCAGGGGACGGCGGCCAGTCCCGCGGCAATGCCGGCGCCGCGGCGAAGCACCTCACGTCGAGTCAGCATGGGCATCCCCCTTTCTCCCGCCCACGCCCGAGCCCGTCCGCCGCAGCCACCAACCAGGTGGACCGACCTCGGGCCATGGTGCCGGAACCCGCCCCGAGAGCGTAGCAACGGGCGGGCCAGGAGGCGTCACCAGAAGTCAGTAGGACGATAGTGATTCTGGCGGGGTCAGGAGGAAGGTTTCAGGCTCCGCTCCACAGCCCAGGCGGCGACCTGCGCGCGCGAGGCGAAGTCCAGTTTGCCCAGAATGTGCTGCACGTGGGTGGCGGCCGTGTTCTCGCTGATGAACAGCCGGCGGGCGATCTCCCGGTTGGGAAGCCCCAGGGCGATCAACGCGGCGACCTCCCTCTCCCGCGGCGTCAGAGGATCCACCGGGCGCGGCATCCGGCTCGGCGGGGGCAAAGGCATCTCCACGCCCAGGGCCTCGGCCACCGCCACGCTCAGGGAGAGCCCCGTCCCCGCAGCGACCGCACGGTGGAAGGCTTCGGAGCCCAACTGGTCCTCGGCGCCGGAACGCGCGCGTGCCAGGCGCTCGGGCCGCGGCACGGAGGGGAACCAGCCCGGCCACCGGGTGATACCGATCCGGTCCAGCAGCGCGTCGGCGGCACCGAACAGTCTGGCCGCCCGTTCCACCTGCCCGTGGTCCGCGGCCAGCAGGGCCAGTCCTTCCAGGCAGCGGGCCAGCCCCAGCCGGTCCCCGACCTGCTGGAACAGCTCCAAAGATTCCCGGTTGTAGACCATCGCCCGGTCGTCAGCACCTGCGTCCTGCCAGACGACGGCGAGTTCCCCAAGGGAGGATGCGATCATCCCGGGATCGCCGAGCTCCCGCCGCATCCGCAGGGCTTCCTCATGAAACTGCCGTGCTCCGTCATGATCGCCGCGCACCAGCGCCACGCGCCCCAGGTGCACAAGGGCCTGGGCCATACCGTCCCGCTCTCCGAGCGCCTCAAACGCGCGCCAGGTGGCTCCACCCAGGGCCGCGGCCTGGACCAGGTCGCCCTCCGCCAGTGCGGTGGCGGCCACGCCGTACGTGGACCAGGCTGCGCCGCGGTCGTCGCCGAGTTCCCGGGAGAGCGCGAGGCTGCGTTCAAACGGCTCCCGCGCGCTGCGGAAGTCATGCCCCTCGATGGCCACAAGGCCCACCAGCCGCAGCGCTGTGGCAATCCCCTGCGAGTCCGACAGGGACTCAAAGAGCGCCAGGCTCTGCGCAGCCAGTTCCCGGGCCCGCCCCATCTCCTGCCGGTCCCGGGCGATCAGGGCAAGCGTACGCAGGCAGTGCGCCGCGGTCTGATGGTCCTCCAATTGCCCGGCGAGAGCAACAGCCTCCCTGGCCAGGGAGGCTGCCGCGGTGTAGTCGCGCACACGCCAGGCGAGCACGGCCGCGCCGTGCAGGACCCTCAGGCGGAGGGAAGGAGGTGCCGCCTTGACCAGGGGGAGCGCCACCGCGGTCCAATGATGGCCCTCCATCCAGTATCCGCGGACGTTCCAGAAGCGCCACAGTGCGGCGACGAACCGCAGCAGCGGCGCGGAGTCTCCCCCCTCCGCGCGCACTCTGTCCAGAGCGGCGCGGAGGTTGGGGTAGTCGCGATCCAACCGGTGTATGACGCAGGCCTGCTCCCGGCCGGTCAGCGCAGGTTCGGCGCCCTCGACCAGGGCCAGGTAGAACTCGGTGTGGCGGCGCTGTGCCTGCTCCACGTCGCCGCTGGCGACCAGTTGCTCCAGGGCGAACTCCCGGATGGTTTCCAGCATCCTGAAGCGCGGAGTCGCCCCGGGTTCCGTCTCCCGCCGCAGCAGGCTCTTATCCACCAGGGCGGCGAGCCCTGAGAGCACATCCTCCTCGAAGTCCGCGCACACGGCTTCCGCCGGCATCAAGGGCGAAGTCACCGATGAAGACCGCCAGACGGCGAAAGAGCGCCTGCTGGGATGGTGTCAGACGTGAGTAGCTCCAGCCCACCGCCGCCCGCAGCGTCCGGTGGCGGGCCGGCAGGTCGCGCGCCGCCCGCTGCAACAGCGTCAGCCGGTGGTCCAGGCGCTCGCGGATCGCTTCCGGGGAAACCGCCTTGACCTGCCCCGCCGCCAGCTCCAGCGCCAGCGGGAGACCGTCCAGGCGGACACAGATCTCGGCGACGGCGCGCGCGTTTTCGGGGGTCACGGCAAAGGCGTAGTCGACGGCCCGGCCGCGGGCGATGAACAGGGCGACCGCGGGAACCGCAGACAGTGCCGCGGGGTCCGGCAGGTTACGCAGGTCGGGAACCTGCAGGGGCGGGACGGCGATCTGATGCTCCCACATGAGGCGGAGGGGTTCTCGGCTCGTCACCAGAACCTTCAGCTGCGGCGCCGCCGCCAGCAGGGCGGCCACCTCGGGAGCCGCCTCCACGACGTGCTCGAAATTGTCCAGCAGCAAGAGGAGGTGCCGCTCGCGCAGGGCCCGGATCAGGGCCTCCACCGCGGACAGCTTGGCGCGCGGGCGAATTCCCAGCCTCTGCGCGACGGACCAACTGACCCGCGCCGGATCCGTGACCTGAGCGAGATCCACGAAGACCGCGCCGTGGGCAAACGCTGCGGCCGCGGAGCGGGCTGCCTCCACGGCCAGGCGGGTCTTCCCGATCCCCGGGGCCCCGGTGAGCGTGAGTAACCGGATGTCGGCCCGCTGCAACGCCGCCGCGATGGTGGCGAGTTCCGCCTCTCGCCCGACAAGCGGAGTGGCGGTGGCCGGTAAATCCACTGGCACGACGGCCCTCTCCCTGGCCTGCCCCGCTGGGCTGCCGCCCCGGTTGCAGTGTCCGTTCTCGCTGGCGATCCCTTGCTCCTGCGCGGTCGAGGCGCCCGCGCCCAGACCAAGGGCAACGACGAGCAAACCAGCAGCTCCCCCCCACACACAGCGCACATTGGGACGATTACTGGTAGTGGAGCGTCTCTCTTCGACCATGGAACCCGTTCCTCTGCCTGCGGCGGGCCGGTCGGGTCCGCCGCCGCGGCTCCTCGACCGCGTGCGGGACGCCCTCCGCGCGCATCACTACAGCCGACGCACCGAGGAAGCGTACATCGCCTGGATCCGCCGGTACGTCCTGTTCACGGCAAGCGTCACCCGACCGAGAGGGGCGCCGCGGAGATCGCGCAGTTCCTCACATCGCTGGCCGTGCAGCGCAACGTGGCGGCCTCGACCCAGAACCAGGCCCTCAGCAAACTCCCCGGGGCCCTGATGCGGAAGTACCTCAGCGCGGGCCGGGAGTGGGGCTGGCAGTGGCTCTTCCCGGCCACCCGGATCTACGTCGACCGGGCGACCAGGCAGGCGACCTGCCACACCCTCCGCCCCTCGTTTGCCGCCCACTTGCTGGGGGACGGACATGACATCCGTACGGTTCAGGAACTGCTCGGCCACCGCGACGTGAGCCCGACCATGATCTACACCCACGTGCTGAACCGCGGCCCCGGGGCGGTTCGCAGTCCGGCCGATCGGTTGGCCGGGCTGTAGGGGAGGTGGCCAGGCCCCGGCGAGTCACCGGCCGCCAGAGGGCCTTCGGGATTGTAGAAGCAACGTCAGCATGTGATGATGGGCGCCAAGGACAGCCGGCATGCCAGCGGTGGCCACAGGTCGGGGCAGGACAGGTTAGGCAGGTCTGCCTATCACGGAGCCGGGTAGCTGGTCGCGGGCGGGACTCGTTAGGGAAGCGGGTGGGATCAAGGAGAGAAAGGCGACAGGTGCTAGACTGCGAGACTCGCTGCGTTGGAAGTGCTAGACAGGTCTACCCAATTCTTGTTGGGCCCCAGAAGGCGACCCGGGGTGTTGATTTGATCCCTCGTCGTTCGACTGGCGGGTGCGCACCCACGGGCGTTAAAGGAGAGAGACATGAAGATCACCGTTGAGATCTTCGTAAAGGCCGACCTGAGCAGGGTCTGGGATGCCTGGAACAACCCGGAGGACATCAAGCAGTGGAATGCCGCCCAGGACGACTGGTATACGACCCGGAGCTCCGTCGATTTGCGCGAAGGCGGACGGTTCCTGTCGCGCATGGAAGCCAAGGACGGCAGTAAGGGATTCGACTTCGAGGGCACATATACCCGTGTCGTGCTCCATAGGATCATCGAATACCGGATGAGTGACGGGCGCGAAGGCACGGTCGCGTTCGTCGGGCAACCCGGGGGCGTTTTCGTGCAGCAGACGTTCGATGCGGAGACCGAGAACTCGCCTGAGCTCCAGCGAACGGGTTGGCAGGCCATCCTGAACAACTTCAGGCGGTACGTGGAGGCGAAGAAGTGAAGCCGCGTATCACGGTTCTCACAATCGGGGTCGCAGACTTGGAGCGGTCGGTCCGGTTCTATCGGGATGGCCTGGGGCTCCCTACCGAAGGCATCATCGGCAAAGAGTTCGAGTATGGTGCGGTCGCCTTCTTCAGACTCGAAGGTGGACTGACACTGGCGGTGTGGCCGCGCCAAAGCCTCTCACGTGATACGGGGCTTCCTGTGGATGCGGTGAGTTCGACCGAGTTCAGCCTCGGTCACAACGTAAGGTCCAAGGCCGAGGTTGACGCAGTTATGAAGGAGGCTCAGGCGGCGGGAGCGACGATCGTGAAGAAGGCTCAAGACACTTTCTGGGGCGGGTACTCCGGGTACTTCAAAGACCCGGATGGTCATCTCTGGGAGGTCGCTTGGAATCCACAACTATTACCCGAAGACTGAGGCCCAACAGGCGCTTGCAGCCGACGCGGCTACGCCGCGCGGCTGAAGCGCGGCGTTAGGGAGACGAACTTCATGTGAGCCGGATGAGCCCGGGGCCCGTGACTATCCGTCTACTTTTGGGTGAACGCTCGGAGATGGCAGAGCTCCAGCGCGTCATCGAAGAGGCGCCCACGTACGCTCAGCTCGTGACAGGTGTCCCGCCGGGACCCGCGGACGCTCAGAGCACGTTCACCATTCTGCCTGAAGGCAAGACCTACGAGGACAAGTTCGTCTTCGGCATCTACCGCGGGAGCGAAATGGTCGGTTGTGCAGACTTGATCCGCGGCTATCCTGACGCGGCGACGGCTTACCTCGGGCTCCTGCTCGTCTCGGAGAAGCATCAGGACCAGGGAATCGGCCGTCTAGCCTTCCATCTGCTCGAGGAATCCGTCCGAGGCTGGAGGACCTGTGACCGAATTCGCACAGCCGTGGTATGGACCAACGATCGCGTCATCCCCTTCTTGAAGGGGCTCGGGTTCGAGCCTACCGGGGAGATCAAACCCTACCGCTACGGGTCGGTTGCATCCGAGAGCATTCTCTTCGAGAAGTCCTTGGATCTCCGGCTGCCTAACACGGGGCTGGAGCGAGCCGGCGGATGAACGAGCCGTTGTCCGAGCGCGTACCGGTGCCATCCGACCGCTCAGCCGCAGGTCGTTGGTTGGGCAGCGGCATCGCGTTCGAAGTCGAAGACGTCGATGCCGACTACCGGCGGCTTGCTGCCGCCGGGTATCCCGTCAAGGGGTCAACGCAGTTCCCCTGGGGGGCCTCAGCCTCCCTCGGAGATCCCGACGGGCGCATGGTTGAGCTGGATGGGCCAGACCTAGCCGCGTGGCCTACGCGTCGTAGTACAGGTAGAACTCCGCCGGGTGCGGCCGCAGGCGCACGTAGTCGACGTCCCGCCGCCGCTTCGTGGCGATCCAGGTCTCGATGACGTCCGGGGTGAAGACCCCGCCCTCCAGCAGGAAGGCGTGGTCCTCCTCCAGCGCCCGCAGCGCCTGGTCGAGCGACCCGGGCACCTGCGGGATAGCCGGACCCTCGCCGTCCAGCTCGTAGAGGTCCACGTCCATCGGCTCCCCGGGGTGGATGCGGTTCCGGATGCCGTCCAGCCCGGCCATGAGCATCGCGGCGAACGCCAGGTAGGGGTTGGCCGTGGGGTCGGGCGGCCGGTACTCCACGCGCACGGCCCGGGGGCTGGCCGAGTAGACGGGGATGCGGATGGCCGCGCTGCGGTTGCGCTTCGAGTAGACCATGTTCACGGGGGCCTCAAACCCGGGCACCAGCCGCCGATATGAATTGGTGGTGGGGGCGCAGAACGCCATCAACGCCGGGGTGTGCCGGAGGAGGCCGCCGATGTAGAACAGCGCCGTCTCGGACAGGTTGGCGTAGCCCTGGGGGTCGTAGAAGAGGTTGGTGCCGTCCTTCCAGAGGCTCTGGTGCGTGTGCATGCCCGAGCCGTTGTCGCCGAAGATGGGCTTCGGCATGAAGGTGGCGGTCTTGCCGCGCAGGCGGGCGAACATCTTCACCAGGTACTTGTAGAGCATCAGCCGGTCGCCCATCTCCACCAGCGGGGCGAAGCGCATGTCGATCTCGCACTGGCCGGCGGAGGCGACCTCGTGGTGGTGCACCTCCACCTCCACGCCCATCTCCTCCATCTTCAGGACGAGCTCGCTGCGCCACTCCTGCAGGCTGTCCACGGGCGGGACGGGGAAGTACCCCTCCTTGTGGCGCGGGCGGTGGGCCAGGTTGGGGCGGTCGTCGCGCCCGCTGTTCCAGATGCCCTCGTCGCTGTCGACGGCGTAGAAGGCGCTGTTCGCGCTCTCGCTGAAGCGGACGTCATCGAAGACGAAGAACTCGGCCTCCGGGCCCCAGTAGGCGGTGGTGGCGACCCCGGAGCGTACCAGGTGCGCTTCCGCTTTGCGGGCGATGTAGCGCGGGTCGCGCGAGTAGGGACCCCGGGTGACCGGGTCGTAGACGTCGCAGATGAGCAGGAGGGTGCGGGTCGCCGCCAGCGGATCGATGCGGGCCGTCGCCGGGTCGGGGACCAGGTTGAGGTCGCTCTCGTGGATGTGCTGGAAACCTCGGATGCTGCTGCCGTCGAACCCGACGCCCTCGCTGAAGATGTCGACGGTGAGTTCGCGCACCGGCAGCGAGAAATGCTGCCACTGCCCGAAGAGATCGGTGAAGCGCAGGTCGACGATCTGCACCCCCTGCTCCCGCGCCATGGCCACCACCGCTTCCGGGGTGGCCTCGGGAGCCTTGGTCTGGCGCTCGCGGGTCACCGCCACGCCCATCGCCTCCTTCCCCTGCCGCGTCCGGCAGGAGGCCCAAAATGCGACGGCGCCCCGCTGCAACGGGGCGCCGTGGCCCAACGACGTGCTGTAAACTTCAACAAACGTATAGCACGCCCGCCCCGGCCCGTCAACAGGCAGTAACGCGGGAGGGGGTCTCCTGGACGAGCGGGGGGCGGACCAGCCTGGGGGGCTCGGGAGTATGGAGATCGCCGTCCTCACCGGGGATCAGACCGGCCAGGAGCTGCTTGAGGAGGCCCTGCGTGTCCTGGACCCCCGGGTGACGGGTCTGGACCTGCAGTTCGTCCGCTTCGACCTGAGCCTGGCCACCCGTCGGGCCACGCGCAACCGGACGGTCTACGAGGCGGGAGAGGCCCTGCGCCGCCTGCGCTACGGCCTCAAGGCCGCCACCATCACCCCCGAGGGTGCGGAAGATGTGGGCAGCCCCAACGCCATTCTGCGGGAAGTCATGGGGGCCCACGTGATCCTGCGGACGGGCCGGCCCATTCCCGGGGTGCGCCCGCTCACGGCCGCCGTCCGACCCATCGCCGTGGTCCGCATGGCCGTGGGCGACGCCTACGGCGCCCGGGAGTGGCGGGAGACCCGGGACGGCGATGAGGTCGCCTACCGGACCACGGCCATCAGCCGCAGCCTCTGCCGGGCGGTGGCCGAGTTCGCCTTCCGCCACGCCGCCCGGACGGGGGCGCGGGTCTTCGGCGGGCCGAAGTACACGGTCAGCCCCATCTACGAGGGGCTCCTCAAGGAGGAGATGGACGCCGCCGCCCGCCGCCACCCGGAGGTGCCCTACGAGCCGCAGCTGATCGACGCGGTCTACGCCCTGCTGCTGCAGGCCACAGGCGAGGCGCTCGTCATCCCCGCCCTCAACCGCGACGGGGACACGCTGAGCGACCTGGTCCTGCAGATGTTCGGCTCGATCGCGGGAGCGGAGTCGCTGGTCCTGGCGCTGGGAGCGGACTACGCGCCCGAGGTCGTCCTGGCCGAAGCCCCGCACGGCACGGCGCCGCGCCTGTTCGGCCGCAACATCGCCAACCCCATGGCCATGATCCTGGCCGGGGCCGCACTCCTCGGCTACCTGCCGCTGCCGGGGGCGGGGCGGGTCGCCGCAGCGGTGCAGGAGGCGGTCTTCGGCGCCGTCCGTGACGGGATCCGGACGGTGGACCTCGGCGGGGTCGCCACCACCACCGAGTTCACCGACGAGGTGATCCGCCGCGTCGCACGGCCTGCGCGAGGCGGTCCCGGAGGAGCGCCGGGAGAATGATGGAGGCGCGTCGAACCTCCGCCGTGGAGGTGATCGCCCGTGCTGCTGCGGGGCAAGCGCGCCCTGATCATGGGCGTGGCCAACAAACGCTCCATCGCCTGGGGGATCGCCACCGCCTTCCACCGCGAGGGGGCCGAGCTCGCCTTCACCTACCAGAACGAGCGGTTGAAGGCGAACCTCGACGAACTGCTGGACACGCTGGGCGGGCGGGAGCGCTTCCTCGCCCTCCCCTGCGACGTCACCTCCGACGAGCAGCTGGACCAGGCGTTTGGGACGCTGCGGGAGCGGTGGGACCGGCTCGACGCGGTGGCCCACTGCATCGCCTACGCCGGTCGGGAGGAGCTGGCCCGCCCCTTCCACGAGATCTCCCGCGGCGGCTTCGCCCTGGCGCTGGACGTGAGCGCCTACTCCCTCATCGCCGTGGCGCGGCACGCCGCCCCCCTGATGACCGCCGGCGGCAGCATCCTCACGCTCACCTACAACGCCGTCGAGCGGGTGGTCCCGGCCTACGGGGTCATGGCCGTGGCCAAGGCGGCGCTGGAGACCGCCGTGCGCTACCTGGCCGCCGACCTGGGCCCGCGGCAGATCCGCGTGAACGCCATCTCCGCCGGCCCGCTGCGCACGCTGGCCGGCAGCGCCGTGCGCGGCATCTCGCGCCTGCGTGACCTGACCGAGGAGCTGGCGCCGCTGCGCCGCAACATCACCCAGGAGGACGTGGGCGATGCGGCGGTCTTCCTCGCCAGCGACCTGGCGCGGGCCATCACCGGCGTGGTGCTCTTCGTGGACAGCGGCTTCCACGTCATGGCCGTCCCGGCGGCGCCGGAGGGCGGGCCGACGGCCGAGTGAGGGCCTCCAGGAGGCGCGCACCGCCGCGTCGAATCCCTTGGCGCATTGCCGAATCCTTGACGAGGCGGCTCACGACATGTTCTGGAAAGATCCCTTCCTCCGCGCCCCCGTTCGCCGGTATGGCCCCGCTCCCCGCCCCTCCTCCCCGCCCGCCTGGGCGTGGGCGCTCATGTGGTTCCTCACTGGCGCAGTCGCGGCGCGGGTCATCAGCGGGCTGTTCGGCTTCTAGGGTTGGGGCCTAAGGTCGGGGGCCGTCAGAAGTCCCACCCGTACAGGCGGCCGAGCACCGCCACCACGTTGTTCACCGCGTGGATGACGACAGGCGGGAGCAGGCTCCCCGTGCGCCCGTAGGCCACCGCCAGCACCACGCCCAGCAGCAGGATGGGCAGGGCGTGGATGACCTGCTGGTGGACGGCGGCGAAGAGGACCGCACTGCCGGCGGTGGCCCAGCGCGGGCCCCACCGCGCCCGCAAGCCGCCGTAGATCACGCCACGGAAGTAGACCTCCTCGCCGAGCGGCACCACCCCGGCCAGCAGCGCCAGGAGCCAGGCCAGGCGCCACCCGTGCGCGCCGGCGACCACTGCGGCCAGCGGGTCCTGGGCGTGCTCGGCCACGGCGCGGGCCGCGGCCTGGGCGTGTCCCTCCACCAGCCCGACCAGGAAGATCGCCACCTCCTCGGCCCAGACAGCCACCGGAATCATCACTGCGCCCAGGAGGAGCCCGAGCAGCACCAGCGGGACGGGCCGGGGGGCGCTCAGGCCCAGCCGCTCCACCGGCAGGCGGTAGCGGTAGGCGATCCCGAAGACGGCCAGGGCCACGAACCCCAGGTTCTGCAGCAGGATGAGCCCGGAGAGCTCGGAGAGGTGCAGCGGGCCGTCCAGCACACCGGCCAGTTCGGCCACGAGCGGCAGCGTGAGGGCGAAGTAGACGGCGATCCCCACCATCTCCGCCAGCCCCCAGGTGCCGGAGGGATCGGGGGAGCGGGCACCCAGCAGGTACAGCGGGAGGAAGATCGGCAGGGTGAAGGGGATGAGGACGCCGAGCCCCCACAAGGCGGCCTCGAACCGCGGGCGCTCGGGGGGCAGCCGGCGCAGGGCGTCCTGGAAGACCCACACCCCCGCCGCAAGCGCTATGATGAGGAAGAGGAGGTAGGCGATCGGCACGCCTGCAGGGGATTCGGGCAGGCCGCCCCTGGCTCCTGTCGAACTATCCGGTGACGGCGCCGCTCGCGCCGATTCCCCCGAGGTGACGTCCGTGTCCGTCGTCTCCGTGTACCGCCGCTGGCGCCCGCAGACCTTCGAAGAGGTCATCGGGCAGCAACGGATCACCCGCACCCTGCAGAACGCCCTCCGGGCGGGGCGGGTGACGCATGCTTACCTGTTCACCGGCCACCGCGGGACCGGGAAGACGACGCTGGCCCGCATCCTGGCCAAGGCGCTGAACTGCGAGCGCGGCCCCACCCCCGAGCCGGACAACACCTGCGCCGCCTGCGTGGCCATCACCCATGGCACCAGCCTGGACGTCATCGAGATCGACGGCGCCAGCCACACCCAGGTCGACCACATCCGCGACCTGAAGGAGCGCATCGTGCTGGCCCCGGCGGAAGGGCGCTACAAGGTCTACATCATCGACGAGGTGCACATGCTCAGCACCAGCGCCTTCAACGCGCTGCTGAAGACGCTGGAGGAGCCCCCGCCGCACGCCGTCTTCGTCCTGGTGACCACCGAGCCGCACCGCGTCCCGCCCACGGTGGCCTCGCGCTGCCAGCGCTTCGACTTCCGGCGCGTGCCGCTGCGCGAGATCGAGGAGCGGCTGCGCCGCATCGCCCGCGAGGAGGGCTTCCGCATCGACGAGGCGGCGCTGCGCGCCATCGCGCGGCTGGCCGACGGGTCGGTGCGCGACGCGGAGTCCATCCTCGACCAGGTGAGCGCCTACCGGGAGGAGGGCATCACGGCCGAGGACGTGCTGGCGATCCTGGGGGCCCCGGCCGAGGAGACGCTGCAGGCCCTGGCCGGCGCGGTGCTGCGCGGCGACGTCGTGGAGGCGCTGCGCGTGGCCTCCGCCCTCCTCGACGAGGGGCGGGATCCCCGCCAGGTGATGCGGATGCTGCTGGAGCACTTCCGGGATTTGCTGGTGGCGCAGGTCGCGGAGGACCCGGCGTCGGCGCTGGACACCACGCCGGAGCGCCTGGCCGGCCTGCGCGCGCAGGCGGAGGGGGCCGACCAGGGGACGGTGCTGCGCGCCCTGCGGGTGCTCAGCGACGCCATGGTGGAGACGCGCACCAACCCGCAGCCGCGCCTCCTCCTGGAGGTGGCGCTGATCCGGGCGGCCCGGCCCGAGATGGAGGCGGCGGCCCCGGGCGCGGGCATCCTGCCCGCAGGGCCATCCGGCGTCGCCACCCGCCAGGGACCGACCCGGCCCACGGCCACCCGCCCTGCCCCCTCGCCCCCCCCGAGGCGACGGCCCGCACCGCCGGGGCCGGCCAGCGCGCCCCCCGTTGAGCCGGGGCCGACCGGCGGATCCTCCGCACCGCCAGGGCCGGCCAGCGCGCCCCGCGCATCGCCGAATGCGGCCGAGCCCTCGACAGCATCGGACGGCCGCCTCCCCACGCTCGACGAAGTGCGCGCGCGGTGGGCGCGGGTCCTGGAGGAGGTCAAGCGGGCCAGGATGCTGTGCCACGCTCTCCTCATCGACGGCGTGCCGGTGGCGGTGGAGGGGAACACCCTTGT
This sequence comes from Armatimonadota bacterium, assembly GCA_031081585.1. Lineage (NCBI taxonomy): Bacteria > Bacillati > Armatimonadota > Armatimonadota bacterium. The sequence continues at coordinate 11,353 of JAVHLY010000023.1, read as the reverse complement.
GGTCGGCCTGCGCCCCGGGTACAACTTCCACGTGGACAGCCTCCACCGCCCCGACAACCGGGAGATCGTCGAACGGGCGCTCCTGCAGGTCTTCGGCCGCCCCCTGCGCCTGCGCTGCCGGGTGCAGGAGGAGGCCGAGCTGGCCGCCGCCGTCGCCGCCCCTGAGCCCGCGGCGACCGGCGACCCGCTGGTGAGCCATGCGGTCGAGCTGTTCGGCGGCGAGGTCGTCGAGGTGAAGCGGGTCGACGAGACGGGGTGAGCGGGGGCCATGTTCAACGTCGGGAAGATGATGAAGCAGGTGCAGAAGCTCCAGGCCGAGATGGCCCGCATGCAGGAGGAGCTGGCGGCCGAACGGGTGGAGGTCACCGTAGGGGGCGGCGCGGTGCGGGCGGTGGCCAACGGGCACGGGGAGCTCGTGGACCTCACCATCGACCCTGCGGCCGTGGACCCCGGCGACGTGGCGCTCCTCCAGGACCTGGTGCGGGCGGCGGTGAACGAGGTTCAGCGCAAGGCGCGGGCGCTGGGCGAGGAGCGGATGCGCGCGCTGACGGGAGGAGTCCGCTTCCCCGGTCTCGCCATCTGAGGCGGCCCGCGCATGCACGCCCCACCCCTGGCCCGTCTGGTCGACGCGCTCGGCACCCTCCCCACCATCGGCCCCAAGACGGCGCAGCGCCTCGCCTACCACATCCTGCGCCTCCCGCCCGAGCAGGCGGAGGCCCTGGCCCAGGCCATCCTGGAGGCGCGGGCGCGCACCCGCTACTGCAGCGTCTGCTGGAACCTCACCGACGAGGACCCCTGCGCCATCTGCCGGAATCCCCAGCGCACCGCCTCGGTGATCTGCGTCGTGGAGGACCCGCGGGACGTCGTGGCGCTGGAGCGCACGCGCGAGTTCAAGGGCCGCTACCACGTCCTGCACGGCGCCATCTCCCCGCTGGACGGGGTGGGGCCCGACGACCTGCGGATCGCAGAGCTGCTGGAACGCGTGCGCACCGGCGAGGTGGACGAGGTCATCGTGGCCACCAACCCGCAGGTGGAGGGCGAGGCGACGGCGATCTACCTGGCCAGGCTGCTCAAGCCGCTCGGCGTGCGGGTGACGCGCATCGCCCACGGCCTGCCGGTGGGGGCCGACCTGGAGTACGCCGACGAGGTGACCCTGGCGCGCGCCCTGGAGGGGCGGCGGGAGCTGTAACCGCCGTCGTCGCGCCTGGCTCGGCACGGGCGGGAAGCCGCGCCCGGCCTGCCCTGCGGCTCGTCCGGCTCGTCCGGCCCTGGGGTCCGTCCGGCTCGTCCGGCCCTCCACGGCGCGAACCGCCTGCTATACCGCCCTCCACGGCGCGAACCGCCTGCTATACTGGATAGGGAGCGATCACCGATGGACTTCGTCAGCCCGACGCACGGGAAGCTGACCTTCAGCCAGATGTTCCGGCACCTGGTGGCTTTCATGGAGGAGGAGCCGGACCAGCGCTACCACCTGATCATCGGCACCGACTCCCTGCTGGGGGACGAGACCCACTTCGTCACTGCCATCGTCGTGCACCGGGTGGGCCACGGGGGCCGGTACTTCTACCGGAAGCTGCGCAACCGCAAGATCGAGAGCCTGCGCCAGCGCATCCTCTTCGAGACGGCGCTGAGCCTGGAGGCGGCCAGCCTCATCACCGCGGAGCTGGCCCGCAACGGCTACTCCAAGCTCCCCGTGGAGATCCACCTGGACGTGGGGGAGAAGGGGGAGACGAAGCGGATCATCCGCGAGGTGGTAGGCATGGTGACGGGCTCGGGCTACGCCGCCGTCACCAAGCCGGACGCCTACGGGGCGAGCAAGGTCGCCGACAAGCACAGCAAGTAGCCGGCCGGGTCAGGAGGGGGTCATCGCGCGCCGGGGCGTGACCGGGCGCAGCACCGTCCGCCCGTCGAGGTAGGGCCGGAGCACCTCCGGGACGGCCACGCTGCCGTCGGCCTGCTGGTAGTTCTCCAGCACGGCGATGAGCGCGCGGCTCGTGGCCACGGCCGTCCCGTTCAGCGTGTGCACGTAGTCGCTCCGCCGCCCCTCCCGGAAGCGCAGACCCAGGCGCCGCGCCTGGAAGTCGGTGGTGTTGCTGCAGGAGGTCACCTCCCCCCACCCGCCGCGGCCGGGCATCCACGCCTCGATGTCGTAGGTTTTGGCCGAGGCCGCGCCGGTATCGCCGCCCGCCAGCAGGACCACCCGGTAGGGGATGCCGAGCCCCTGCAGGATCTCCTCCTCGACGCGCACCAGGAACTCGTGCTCCTCCCAGGAGCGCTCGGGGTGGGCGTACGAGAACATCTCCACCTTGTCGAACTGGTGGACGCGGAAGAGGCCGCGCACGTCGCGCCCGTAGGAGCCGGCCTCGCGGCGGAAGCACCAGGAGATGCCGGCGAGGCGCAGCGGCAGCCGGTCGGCCTCGAGCGTCTCGTCCATGTAGAGCCCGGCCAGGCTCTGCTCCGAGGTGCCGATCAGCGCCAGGTCGTCCTCCGGCAGCAGGTAGGTCTGCTGCGGGTCGAAGGCCACGCCGCCCCAGGCGCCGGTGATGACGCGGGGCCGCACCAGCACCGGCGGGATCACCGGCAGGAAGCCATGGCGCAGGAGGACGTCGAGGGCGTAGCGCACCAGGGCCATCTCCAACAGCGCCCCGTCGCCCAGCAGGTAGTAGAAGCGCGAGCCGGCCACCTTGGCCCCGCGCTCCAGGTCGAGGATGCCGAGCGCCGTGCCCAGGTCGACGTGGTCCTTCGGCGGGAAGGGGAACTGCGGCGGTGCGCCCCAGGTGCGGACGACGCGGTTCGCCGCGGCATCGCCCGGGGGGACGGTCGCGTGCAGCAGGTTGGGCAGCGCCCGCACCGCCGTCTCCAGCGCCTCGTCGGCGGCGCGCAGGTCGGCCTCCAGCGCGCGCAGCCGCTCCGCCAGCGCGCGCGCCTCGGCCAGCCGCGCCGCCTGCGCCTCCCCCTCCAGGCGGGCCACCTCGGCGGAGAGGCGCTTGTGGGCGGCCCGCGCCGCCTCGGTCTCCTGCACGACCGCCCGGCGGCGCTCGTCCAGGGCCAGCACCCGGTCGACCAGCGCCGGATCGAGCCCGCGCCGGCGCAGGGTCTCGCGCAGGAGGTCCGGCTGCCGCCGGATCAGCCTGAGGTCGAGCATGGCCTCACCGTCACCTCATGCCCACGTTACTGTGCCGCCCCGTAAATCACAAACGCCCGCCTCCCGTGAGGCGGGCGGTCCGGAGGGGCGGGCGGGGTCAGTCGACGAGGACGACGCGCAGGACCTCCTCCAGCGAGGTCGTCCCGTCCAGGGCCCGGGCCAGGCCCTCCTCGCGCAGGGTGCGCATCCCCGCCGCCAGAGCGGCCTCCCGGAGGGCGGCGGCCCCCGCCCCGCGCACGATCAGGTCGCGCAGGGCGTCGTCCACCGTCATCACCTCGTACAGCCCGAGGCGCCCCCGGTAGCCCAACCCCCCGCAGCGCGGGCACCCCCGGGGACGGTAGACGACGGGAGCCTCCGCCGGCTCAAGACCCAGGCGGGCCAGCACCTCCGGCGTCGGCGCGTACGGCTCGCGGCACTCCACGCACAGCGCCCGCACCAGGCGCTGCGCCACCACCCCCAGCACCGAGGCGCCCACCAGGAAGGGCTCGATCCCCATGTCCGCCAGGCGCGTCACGGCGCTGGGGGCGTCGTTGGTGTGGAGCGTGCTCAGGACCAGGTGGCCGGTGAGCGAGGCCTGCACGGCGATGCGCGCCGTCTCCTCGTCGCGGACCTCCCCCAGCATGATGATGTCCGGGTCCTGCCGCAGGAAGGCGCGCAGGCCGCGGGCGAAGGTGAGGCCGGCCCGCGGGTTCACCTGCACCTGCACGATGCCGGGGAGCTGGTACTCCACCGGGTCCTCGATGGTGAGGATCTTCACGTCGGGCCGGTTCAGGCGGTTGAGGGCGGCGTACAGCGTGGTGGTCTTGCCGCTGCCGGTGGGGCCGGTGACGAGGATCAGCCCGCAGGGCTTGGCGATGAGCCGCTCGAAGCGGGCCCGGGCCTCCGGGCGGAAGCCCAGGCGCTCAATGGGCACCATGGCGTTGCCCTTGTCCAGGATGCGCATGACCACGCTCTCGCCCCACATGCTGGGGACCGTGGAGACGCGCAGGTCCACCGCGCGCCCGTCGAGCGCCATCTCGATGCGCCCGTCCTGGGGCACGCGCCGCTCGGCGATGTCCAGGTTGGCCATGATCTTCAGGCGGGAGACCAGCGCGGCGTGGGCCTGCATGGGCACCGCCATGACCTTGTGGAGGGTGCCGTCCACCCGGAAGCGCACCACCACCTCCCGCTCCTGCGGCTCGACGTGGATGTCGCTGGCCCGCTGCCGGACGGCCTGCACCAGGATGCTGTGGGCCAGCCGGACGATGGGCGCCTCTTCGGCCACCGCCCGCAGGTGGCCGACCGCCGCTTCGCCCTCGGGCTCGTCGCGGCGCACCTCCTCGAGCACGTCGCCCACGGCCCGGTCGAGCGCCGGGTAGCGTCCCAGGGCCAGGCGGAAGTCCTCCGGGGTGATGAGGACGGGGACGGTGTCAAGGCCGGTCACCTTGCGCAGGTCGTCCAGGGCGACGACGTCGAGGGGGTCGACCATCCCCAGGCGGAGGGTCCCGCCGGCGACCTCCAGCGGGACAGCCTGGTAGCGGCGGGCCAGGTGCTCGGGGACGAGGGCGAGGAGCTGGGCGTCCGGCGGCCGGTCGGAGAGGGTCGCGAACTCCACGCCCAGGTGCGCCGCCACGGCCGCGGCCACCTCGCGGCGCGGCTCCACCTCCATCTCCAGGATGACGCGGGCGAGGTGCTGCGAGGTCTCCTGCTGGCGGCGGGCCGCCTCGACGAGCTGCTCCGGAGTCAGGAGGCCGGCGGCGAGGAGCGCGTCGCCCAGGGACGCGACCCGGCGCCACCCGCGCTCGCCCTCCAGGACCGAGAGGCCCTGCCCGGGCCGGCTGCCTCCGTCGGATCCCGCCATTGCACGCGCAAACCTCCCCGGGGATGCCCTACACCTTCCCTGCCCAAGCCGCGACGGGGCATAGACGTCGGCCCTGCCCAAACCGTCACGGGGCGTGCCCTGCCCAAACCGTCACGGGGCGTAGAGGTCGGCCGCGCCCAACGCCACAGCCGGCGACCCGGCCTGCCGGCGGCGACTATGGAGCGGGCGGGATTGGGCAAGAGGGTCTGGAAGCGAAAGGAGCGCGCATGCGCCTCGGAGAGATCCTGGTCTCGGCGGGGCTGGTCACGCCCGAGCAGATCACCGCCGCCCTGGCCATCCAGCGCGAAACCGGCGAGCGCATCGGCGAGGTCCTCCTGCGTCAGGGGTGGATCTCCGAGGACGACCTGGCCTGGGCGCTGAGCAACCACCTCGGGTTCCCCTACGTCTTCCTGACCCCGGAGATCATCGACCCGGACGCGGTGCGGCTCCTCCCGGAGGAGGTCCTGCGCACGCACCGCGTCGTCCCCATCCTGCGCTTCGAGCGCGAGCTGACCCTGGGGATGGTCGACCCCACCGACGAGGAGGCGGTGGAGACGGTGCGCCGCCTGACGGGGCTGGAGGTCAAGCGCGCCCTGGTCCGCCCGGCCAACCTCTCGGCGGTGCTGGGGCGGCTCTTCCACCGCCGCGACGGCGAGCCGGCCGGCGGGGAGGGGGTCTCGGCGGCCCGGCAGTTCCTGCGCTTCCACCTGGTGCAGGCGCTCCAGCAAGACGCCACGGAGATGTACGTCGACCCGGCCGCAGACAGCCGTGTGGCGCTCGCCTACCGCATCCGCGGCGTGGCCGTCGGCCGACCGGCCATCCTGCGCGAGCTGTACGAGGACATCCTCACCGACCTGCGGGGGGAGACGGGTCTCGCCGACAGCGGACAGGGGAGCTTCACGACCCGCCTGGGCCAGAGCACCCTCACCGTCGAGGTGACGCTCACGCCCACGCGGTGGGGGACGGCCGCCGCTCTGGTGCTCCACCCGCTCCGCGAAGCGCCCCCGGCTCTGGAGGCCCTCGGCGTCGCCCCGCTGGACCCCCCGCCCGTGGGGCGCGGACTGGTGCTCGTGGCCTGTCCCGACCCGCGCGCCCGCCGGGCCGTCCTGCACGCGCTGGCCGCGGCGCGGGCCCCTGCGCGCCTGGTGTGCGTCGAGGCCGTGGCGACGGTCGACTACCCCCGCACGCCCCACATCGTCCTCGGTCCGGGGATGCAGGCACGCTCCCGCTACGCCCGGGCCGTCGCCGAGGGGCGGGCGTTGGGACCGGACCTCCTGCTCGTGGATGACCTGCCCACCCGCGGCGCGCGGCGCGCCGCGCTGGAAGCGGCGGGCGGGACGCTCGTCCTGGCGGGGGACGCCTCCCCCACCGCTGCCGCCGCGCTGGAGCGGTGTGCCCGGGCACGCTCCCGGAGCGCGGTCCTGGCCCTGGTCCAGGGGGTGCTGCTCGTCCGGCCGGTGCGGCTGCTCTGTCCGGTCTGCGGGGGGCGAGGGGAGCGCGCGGGCGGGCGTGGGTGCGACGCCTGCCTCTTCACGGGGTTCAGCGAGGAGCGGCTGCTCAGCGCCTACGCGCCCGTGGCGGCCGGTCCGGCCGGCGCGGCGAGCGCCGACGCCGCAGGCGCCGGTGCGACGGGCGGGCGCGTGGCGGACGTCGCTGCCGGCGCGGCGGCCGCCCTGCGCCGCCAGGCCGAGCGGCTCCTGGCGGCCGGCCTCGTCAGCCCCGACGAGGTCCGGCTGGCGCTAGCCGGGCTCGCCCTCCCCTGGCCCCAGGCGGCAGAGGCCCGCTGATGCGCCAGGATCTCCCGCCGTGGACATAGTCGACCTGCTGCTCCTGGCCCGCGAGCGCCGCGCCTCGGACCTGCACCTGGCCCCCGGCATGCCCCCAGCCCTGCGGCTGCAGGGGCGGTTGGTCGCCCTGGAGGCGCCTCCGCTGGAACCCGACGAGACCCACCGGATGCTCTACGACATCCTCACCGACGAGCAGAAGGCCCGCTTCGAGGCCACCAGCGACCTGGACTTCGCCATCGAGCTGAGCCGCGCCGGCCGCTTCCGGGTGAACGCCTTCGTGCAACGGCTGGGGGTGGCCATGGTCCTGCGCCTCATCCCCTCCACCGTCCTGACCCTCGACGAGCTGGGGATGCCGCCGGTGCTCAAGGACCTGGCGATGAAGGAGCGGGGGCTCGTGCTGGTGACCGGCCCCACCGGGTCGGGGAAGTCGACCACGCTGGCGGCCATGGTCGACCACATGAACACGCACCGCGACGACCACATCATCACCATCGAGGACCCGATCGAGTTCGTGCACACGCCCCGCCGCTGCCGCATCAACCAGCGCGAGGTGGGGGTACACACTCACTCCTTCAGCGCGGCGCTGCGCAGCGCGCTGCGCGAGGACCCCGACATCATCCTGGTCGGGGAGATGCGCGACCTGGAGACCATCGCCCAGGCCATCACCGCGGCGGAGACCGGGCACCTGGTCCTCTCCACGCTGCACACCAACAGCGCCCCCCAGACCATCAGCCGGATCGTGGACGTCTTCCCGCCCCACCAGCAGGAGCAGGTGCGGGCGCAGCTGGCCGAAGCCCTGCTCGGGGTGGTGGCCCAGACGCTGGTCCCGGCGCTGGACGGCTCGGGGCGCGTGGCCGCCCTGGAGGTGATGGTGGCCACGCCGGCCATCCGCAACCTGATCCGGGAGAACAAGACGCACCAGATGCTCTCGGCCATCCAGACCGGCGCGCGGGAGGGGATGCAGAGCCTCGACCAGGCCCTCAAGGCGCTGGTGAAGCAGCGGCGCATCCACCTGGACGAGGCGCTGAAGCGCGCGGTCGACCGCGACGCCTTCCTGCACGACCGCCCCGCGCCGCTCCAGCCGCCGTCCCCCAGCCCGATCCGCCGGTGACGGCGCCGGACCTCCACGACCTGCTGAGGCAGATGGCGGCGCACGACGCCTCCGACCTCTACCTGAAGGTGGGACGCCCGCCGATCCTGCGCGTCGCCGGCGGGCTGCGGCCGGTGGAGGCGCCGCCGCTCGACGCCGCGGCGGTGACGGCGCTGACCGCCCCGGTGATGGAGGAGCGCCACCGCCGGGAGTTCGAGGAGGCCCGGCGCGCCGACATCGCCTACAGCGCCCCGGGGCTGGGGCGCTTCCGCGTGAACGTCTACGTCCAGCGGGGCACGCCGGCGGCGGTGATCCGGCGCGTGCGCAGCCGCATCCCCTCCTTCGAGGAGCTGCGCCTGCCCCCCGCGGTGGCGGAGCTGGCGCTGGCGCCGCGGGGGCTCGTGCTCGTCACCGGCCAGACCGGCTCGGGGAAGTCCACCACGCTCGCGGCCATGGTGGACTACCGGAACCGGCAGCGGCCCGGGCACATCGTCACGGTGGAGGACCCCATCGAGTTCCTCCACGAGGACCACCGGAGCCTGGTGAGCCAGCGCGAAGTGGGCACGGACTGCCCCTCCTTCAGCCAGGCCCTGCGCGACGCCCTGCGCCAGGCCCCTGACGTCATCCTCATCGGCGAGATCCGCGACGAGGAGACGGCCGCCGCCGCCGTCTACTTCGCCGAGACCGGCCACCTGGTGCTCTCCACCCTCCACGCCAGCAACGCCGGGCAGACGCTGGAGCGGCTGCTGCACTTCTTCCCGCCGGAGCGGCACGCCGGGCTGGCCCTGCAGCTCTCCCTCACGCTGAACGGGGTGCTGGCCCAGCGCCTGCTGCCCCGCGCCGACGGGCAGGGGCGCGTGGTGGCGGTGGAGGTGCTGCTGGCCACCCCGCGGGTGCGGGAGCTGCTGCGCCGGGGCGACCTGCCCGGCATCCGCACCGCGATGCAGTCGCCCGCCGGCGTGGCGGAGGGGCTGCAGACCTTCGACCACGCCCTCTACGAGCTGATCCAGGCCGGGCTCGTCGACGCCGAGACCGGGCTGCGCGCCGCGGACAGCCCCAACGACCTGCGCCTGCGGCTGAAGGGCCTGCGCTGACGGCCTCCCCGGGCCTCCCCGCCGCGACCTTGCAGCGGCCGGGGCGCCGGGGCCGGGCGGTTGCGCCCCCGCGGCCGGTCTACACGTCGAAGATGATCCGGGCGCGCCAGAGGCCGTCCTGCCGCTCCACCCGCAGCCCGTGGTAGGTCACCGCCTTCACGTCCAGGCGGAAGGCGTGGCGCGCCGGGTCGACCGGTTCGCCGGCCACCTGCGCCTCCAGGGACGTGGGGGTGACCGTCTCGACGTGGAAGCGTGCCGGGAGGAAGCCGTCGCCGTTGAACAGGACCAGCAGTTCGGCCAGCCAGGCCACGAGCAGCCCCTCCAGGTCCTCGGCGGTCGCGCGCACCGGTCGGGTCTCGCGCTCGGCCACGGTGGCCGGGTCGACGATGAAGTGGAACATCCCCCGGGCGGCGTTGGCGAACAGTTCCGGCAGGTCCCGCCCGTAGGCCACCAGGCCCACGTCGGCGGTGTGGTCGATGGTCTCGAACGAGGGGACGTGGCTCACCGCCTCATCAATAGCAGGCGGAGGGCGGCGGTGCTAGAATGGGGCACCGCCGCGGCGGAAGTCCTCGCGGCGATCCCCTGCCGGGCACGGCGGGGGCGGCAGAGAGGAGGTCGCGGATGGACGACCAGCGTGAGCGCATCCGCCTCACGGCCACGGTCGCCTGCGCGGGGTGAGCGTCGAAGCTCAGCCCGGCCGACCTGGCGCAGGTCCTGCGCCACCTCCCACAACCCAGTGACCCCCGCCTGCTGGTGGGGTTCGAACACGGCGACGACGCCGCCGTCTACCGCCTGACCGACGAGCTGGCGCTCGTGCAGACGGTGGATGTCTTCACGCCGGTGGTGGACGAGCCCTACCACTACGGGGCCATCGCCGTGGCCAACGCCCTCTCCGACGTCTACGCCAAGGGGGCCCGGCCGCTGCTCGGGCTCAACATCGTCGGGTGGCCGCGCGGGAAGCTCCCGCTGACCGTGCTCGGCGAGATCCTGCAAGGCGGCGCGGCCAAAGCCCAGGAGGCCGGCGTCCTCATCGTGGGCGGCCATACCGTCGACGACCCCGAGCCGAAGTACGGGCTGGCGGTCACCGGCGTGGTCCACCCGGACCGGGTGGTGACGAACGCCGGGGGGCGGCCGGGCGACGTGCTGGTGCTCACCAAGCCCATCGGCATCGGCGCCATCACCACGGGGATCAAGCAGGGGAAGGCGTCGGTGGAGGCGGCGGAGGCGGCGATCCGGCTGATGGGGGTGCTGAACCGCGGGGCCGCCGAGGCCATGCTGGAGGTGGGCGTACACGCCTGCACCGACGTCACCGGGTTCGGGCTGCTCGGCCACCTCCACGAGCTGGCGCTGGCCAGCGGGGTGGCGGCGGTGGTGGAGGCGGGACGGGTGCCGGTCCTGCCCGGGGCGGCCGACCTGGTGCGGGCCGGGGCGGTGGCCGGGGGGACGGCGCGGAACCTGGAGTTCCTGGCGGACTGGGTGCAGTTCGACGAGGCCATCCCCGAGGAGGTGCGCATCCTCCTGGCCGACGCCCAGACCTCCGGGGGCCTGCTGATGGCCGTCCCTCCCGAGCGAGTGGACCGGCTGGAGGCGGCGCTGCAGCATCGAGGGGTGCCTGCGGCGGCCCGCATCGGCACGCTCGTGGAGGGGCCTCCCGGGCACCTGTCGGTCTCCCCGTGACAGCAGGGGATCCCCGAGCCTCTTCTGAGGGCTTTGAGCCCTCGGAGCCGCTGACGGAGGCCGCGTCCCCGGAACCGCTCCTGCTCAGTGACGGTCCAGGTCATCCTGGCATGCGCGGGGTCATGATGCTGGCCGTCAGGTTCAGGATGAGGTGAGCGATGGTCGAGGCTGCGGTGCCCCAGCGCAGCCGCAGCCAGCCTAGCGCGAACGACCCGGTCAGCAGACTGGTCGGGCGGGCCAGCGAAAAGTCGACGACGCTGTGTTTCGCCGCGAACAGAAGCGCGGTCCTCGTCAAGCCCAGCTCGCCCTGAATGTACCCTCGCCAGAAGAACTCCTCCACCACCGGGCCGAGCACGCCATTGGCGACGATCTGGAGGACCCAGGCAACGACCGTCACCCGCTCCTCCGGCTCGATCTGCCCTGTCAGGGTCTGATCGAGATGGTGCGTGCCAAAGCTGAGGAGCGGGACGAGGAGGACGCCGCCGAGGATCCCGGCGAGGACGGCGGAACGGTCCCAGCGGTACCCCAGCGGGTAGCCGCGAAGGCGCCGGCCAAAGTACCAACCCAGGATGACAAGGGCGAGACCGGTCATCACCATCTGCAGCGTGAAGATCCCTGGGGGCAGAACCGCGGTGCGAGGAATCCATCCCAATTCCATGAGCCCGGTGCCGACCGCCACGAATAGCACCAGCCGCACCGCCAGCTCGATGGCGATCCACA
>JAVHLY010000022.1 GCA_031081585.1 Armatimonadota bacterium | reverse complement strand
GGCAGATGACCGGCCACGGGCCTCCGTGGTCGTGCAGGGTAGGTCGTGCCAGGGGATGAACCCTGCTGGCCGGGGCCTCTCCTGTCTAGGGTTCTCTATTGTCTATGGTTCTCTATCGTTCCGGGTACTTCTCTTGAATTCTGGACCGGGCCCCTGAACTCCTCTCCCCGCCTCCCCCGCTTCCGGCAGGCCCTCTGCCCTCCCGACTTCATGCCTCCTGCAGCTCCCGCCTGAGCTCCCCGAGCATCTCCTCCAGGACCTGGACGAGGCGGCGCCGCTGGGCTCTCTCGGTGGCGCGCTCCACTGCTCCTTGCCGGCGCGGCGTTTGTTCACCGCGCAGGTGAACTCCCGGCCACCATGGTGGCCGTGCGGATACGTATTTCCCCGCAGGGAGCGTCGGAACGGTGATGCGGGCGGAGATCGCTCCGCCACGGATCGTGCGGACAGGGGCCAGGGCCGTCGCCTGTCCTGGCCCGGGCTGAGTCCATGCCGGGACTGCCCGCGGTCTCCGACGCCGACGGGACGCTCAGGGACGCTCGCCCGGTGTCCCCTCACGCCATCCCGATCCCACCCATCGGACCCCCGTGCCCGTGTCGAGTCTCAACCGGAGTCCCAGTTGCGCGGCATGGTGGTGGATATGGCGGATGTTGTAGACATGCCGCTCCGCCCGGGTGAACGGCCCGCCCAAGCTGTCAGCGGCGCCGAGACTTTCCGCCGTCTCCGCGGCCAGGACCTCACCCACCTTGCACCGGCAGGCGTCCCAGTAGGTGAGGAGCACGGCCCGGCTGTACGGGCGCGGGGGGACCTCGAACGGCTCGACCTCTACGGGAAGGTCGGCGAAGAGGGGGGCGAGCTGGCGGTGAAAGGGCTGCCGTCGGAAGGCGGCCTCGTCGTCGCGCCCGAGGTAGAGGTCGGTGAAGTAGAGTGTGTGGAAGACCACCTGCGAGAAGGTATGGTTCACCACGGGCGCGTCCCAGGCGGTGTCGGGGCAGGCGTCCACGGCGGCCTTGAGCGTGCTCAGGGCCGCTCCGTACTGGTTGACCAGCAGGGTCCTGAGTACCTCGAGCACGTGGGTCTCCTCCCGCTGAGCGTGTTGACGTCCCGGTGGCGCAACCTCGCTCACCGTCGGTCGGCGAGGGTCTGGGGGCGCGGTGTGAGGGTTGGACCACTTCCCTAAACCGTTGGAGGCAGGACCGGATCCTGGTGGACCGCGAAAGGATGCGCTCTGGGGTGACCGACGGGATTCGAACCCGCGACCTCCTGGGCCACAGCCAGGCGCTCTAACCGGACTGAGCTACGGCCACCGCACTCGCCATCCATTCTAGCACGGCCTCTCGCACCCCCGCTGACGCCCCCACCGAAATTGCATGGCGACCCCACAAGGAAGCGGCCGGATCGGGGCGAACCCCATCTTCGCCGGGGCGGCGATGGATCCCCATGCCAGGGCCGTGCTCAAAGACATCCCCGCGTACGTGTCGGGGGAGCGTTTCCCTGTCCGCGCGGAGGGCTCAGCCTCCCTGGTGTACCTGGCGTCCAACGAGAACCCTCTGGGCCCTTCCCCGCTGGCCCTGGAGGCGTCAGCCCACGCGAGCTCGAAGTGGGCCCGCTACCCCGACGACGACTGTGCTGAGCTGCGGGAGGCGCTGGCCGCACGGCACGGAGTCTCTGCCGCGCACGTGGTCGTGGGGGCAGGCAGTGCTGCGTTGCTCAAGCTCCTGGCAGAGGCGTACCTGGACGCCGGCCGGACGGCGGTGTACGCGTGGCCCAGCTTCCCCATGTACCCGGCGACCGCACGGCTGCAGGAGGCGGTGGAGGTCCGGGTCCCCCTGGACGGCGGCGGCCGTCATGACCTGGCCCGGATGGCCGAGGCAGCCAGGGGCGCGAGCCTGGTGATGGTGTGCAATCCCAACAACCCCACCGGGACTTACGTGTCGGAGGCGGAGCTTGGGGCGTTCCTGGACCGAGTGCCGGAGGACGCCCTGGTGGTGCTGGACGAAGCGTACGCGGAGTTCGCCCGGGCTGCGGCACCGGACTACCCGGACGGCGTGCGCTGGGTCCGCGACGGTCGACGGGTGGCTGTGCTGCACAGCTTCTCCAAGGTGTACGGGCTCGCGGGCCTGCGGGTCGGGTACCTCGTGGCACCTCCGGAGGTCGTGGAGGCCGTGGTGCGGGTGCGGGAGCCCTTCCAGGTCTCCTCCCCTGCACAGGCGGCGGCCCTCGCGGCCCTGGGGGACCAGAACCACGTGGCGCGCACCCTGCAGGTGGTGGCGGAGGGACGGACCCGGCTGCACCAGCTGGCCGAACGGCTCCACCTGCGCACCTACCCGAGCGTGGCGAACTTCGTCTGGCTCGACGTGGGTCGGCCCGCGGATCAGGTGGGGCGCGACCTCCTGCGCCGTGGGGTCGTCGTCCGGCCGGGGCCCCCAGGGGCCACGTGGATCCGGGTCTCCGTGGGCACCCCTGTGGAGGTCGACCGGTTCGAGACGGCCCTGCGTGACGTGATACCCGCGGGGGGCTGAGGCCGGCAGGCCCGTGCTCCCTCCGTGCAGAACTACCGAGCACTGCAGAGAACGCAACGTCGAAAGGGGGCTGGGCGACATGCGCCGTAGGGCGTGGGTGCTGGTAACCGTGGGCGCGCTGGCGGCGGCAGCTGTAGCCGGTGCCAGCGCAGCCCCCGCAGTGCGCCTGGACCGCAACATCAAGGTGGGGATCGTGGACACCTACAGCGGCCCGGCCGCGGTGTTCGCTAACGACGCCCTCAACGGGTTCAAGCTGGCCCTGCAGGAGATCAACCGGGACGGGATCCACGGCGCCCGCATCGAGTTCGTCACCCGGGACGAGAAGTTCAGCCCGGAGATCGGGCTGAGCATGGCGCGGGAGCTGGTCCTGCAGGAGCGGGTGGACCTCCTCGCCGGGATTCTGAGCAGTTCCACCGCCCTCGCGGTGTCCGTCTTCGCACGGGAGCAACGCGTGCCCCTCTTCGTGTGGATCGCCAAGAGCGAGGACATCACGGGGGCCAAGGGCCACCGGTACGTGTTCAGCACCACGGAGAACACTGCCATGGCGGGCAAGGCCCTGGCGGAAGGTGTGGCCCGGAAGGGCTACACCAGATTCTGGATCGGTGCCGAGGACTACGAGTACGGCCAGCAGATCACGCGATCCTTCGTGCGCTTCATGAAGCGGAAGAACCCGGAGGTACAGCTCCTGGGCCAGACCTGGTGGAGGCTGGGCGAGCCAGACCTGGTTCCCTACCTGACCCAGATCCTGCAGGCGCGGCCGCAGGCGGTGTTCTTCGGGACGGGTGGAGGGGGCATGGCCAACGTGCTCCGCACCATGAAGGTGATCGGGTTCGCGGAGCGGATCCCCGCCGCCATCCACACCGCCATCGATGCCACGGTGCTGCGACCGCTGGGCGCCGCAGCCCCGGAAGGCGTGATGGGAACCACGGACTACCTGTTCTACTACCCGGACACCCCCGCGAACCGGAAGTTCGTGCAGGACTTCCAGGCTGCCTACGGTACCCCGCCCGGGTTCCCGGCCTTCCACGGCTACGTCACCGCTCACCTCATCGCGGAAGCCTACCGCCGGGCCCGGTCTCTGGACCGCGAACGGTTCGTGGACGCCCTGGAAAACTTGCGGATCCCCAGCCCCGTGGGAGAGGTGGAGATGCGCGCTTGTGATCACCAAGTGGTCCTCCCCATGATCTTCGGGGTGACCCGACGCGACCCCCGCTTTCCCTTTCTGGTGGGAGGTGACCTCGTCACGGTTCCGCCCAGCGACGTGATGCCCACCTGCGAGGACATCGAGCGATCGCGGCGGCAGGCACGCTAGCGCCCGCCCGTCCGGGGAAGTCCGGCATGGCAGACTGGGCGGAGGAGGCGCTGGAACGCTGTCTGGACCGGGTCGAGTCCACAGCGGCTGCGGTGGGAGATCGGTTTCCCTACTACGCCGACCCGGACACGGGCGAATGGCTCTCCACCGAGGAGAGCGAGTGGTGTGGGGGCCACTGGGTGTGCGCCCTGTGGTACGCCGCGCTCCACCGTGGGCGGGAGGACCTCCGGACGTTGGGCCTGCGGCTGACCGAAGAGCTGCTGACGTACCAGGACCAGGACGACATGTTCCGGTCTGCGCTGTACTACTTTTCCTGCGCGCGGGGGTACCAGCTGTTCGGCGACGAGGCCCTGCGTCAGCACGCCCTCCGGGTGGCCCCCAAGGTTGCGGGCATGTACAACCCCCGTGCCCGTCAGTCCCCGGTGGGCCACCAGGTGCGCGTGCGGGGCGCCTCCGACGCAGGAGGCGGGCAGACGCGCTGGGGTACACACGGGAGTTTCATCACGGCGGTGGACAACATCTACATCAACCTGCTGCTGCCCTGGTGGGCCTGGAGGGAAACCGGGGAGGCCTGGTACCGGGACCTGTGCGCGGCCCACGCGGACCGCACCGTGGAGTGGTTCATGCGTCCGGATGGATCCACGTGGGAATTCATCGACTTCCACCCGGAGACCGGCGCCCCCCAGGGCCGGTGGACCTTGCTCGGCTACAGTGCCGACTCCACGTGGGCCCGCGGGCAGGCTTGGTTCATCCATGGCCTCGTCCTGGCGTATCTGCACACGCGCTGGTCGCGCTACCTGGAGGCCCTGGAGCAGGCAGTGGGCTTCCTCATGGCCCACCGGGCCCCCACGGGCGTGCCCTGGTGGGACCTCACAGACCCCAACATTCCCGCGTGCCCGGTGGACACCTCGGCCGCTGTCGTGGCGGCCGCGGGATTGGTGGAACTGGCAAGGGTCCTGGACGAGGAGGCCCGGCTGCGCCCGCTGGCGCGGGCGGGGGTCGAGCTGGCGCGCTGTGTGGTCCAGGGCTACCTGACCCCCTTGGGACGCGGGGATCCCAGGCCACCCGGCATGGTGCTCGCCGGCTGCTTCAACCGGAACGCCGGGGTGGCCCCCGAGCACGAGCTGTTGTGGGGAGACTTCTACTTGCTCGAGACCCTGCTGAGTCTCAGGTCGACGGGATATAGAGGCTAGACCTTGCCGGGCTGAGGCGTCGGCGAGGGCGGGGTGGTTGCGGGCGTGGATCTGCCTGCTGTCCTTGGCCAGGTTCTCGTGGGTCTCAGCCGGGCGATGATCCTGTTCATCGTCTCGGCGGGGCTCACCCTGATCCTGGGCGTCCTGCGGGTGCCCAACGTGTTCCACGGGTCTCTGTACATGCTGGGCGCCTTCGTGGCGTGGACGGTGGCCGAGGCCGTCGGCGCCCACCCCGCGGGCCTGTGGCTGGCCCTGGCCGCCGCCCCCCTGGTCACCGCGGCCGTGGGCCTGGTCCTGGAGCGGCTCCTGCTCTCGCGGCTGTACCACCGCGAGCACCTCATGCTCATCCTGTTCACCTTCGGGGTGATGCTGATCCTCAATGACGCGGTGAAGCTGCTGTGGGGACCCACCTACCGGTCCCTGGTGCCGCCACCGTCGCTGCAGGGCGCGGTGACCGTCCTGGGGGTCGCCCTGCCCACGTTCAACCTGGTGCTGCTGGCTGCCGGGCCGCTGGTGGGTCTGGGCCTGTGGCTGTTCACCCACCGCACCCGGGCGGGCAGGGTTGCCAGGGCCGCCGCGACCGACCGGGACATGGTGGCGGTGCTGGGCGTGGACGTGAACCGGGTCTTCGGGATGGCCTTCGCCCTGGGCTGCTTCCTGGCCGGCCTGGGCGGGGCGTTGGTGGCGCCCACCACCAGCATCATGCTGGGCATGGACCACAGCTTGCTCATCGACAGCTTCCTCATCGTGATCGTGGGCGGCCTGGGCAACCTGTGGGGCGCCCTGGCGGGTTCCCTGCTATTCGGGGTCACCCAGTCTGTGGGCCTGCTGGTCTGGCCGCAGTTCGCCGTGGCGTTCCCCTACGCGGTCACCGCGGCGGTGCTGCTGGTGCGGCCCACAGGCCTGTTGCGGTCCGCGTGGTGAGCGGCCGGATCCTCCTGGGGCTCGCATTGGCCGCGTTGGCGGCGGCTCCCGCGATCCTGCCGCCCTTCTTCCTGTACCTGCTGGCCCTGGTGCTGGTGACGGGGTTGCTGGCCACCAGTCTGAACCTGGTGCTCGGTTACGGGGGGCTGTACCAGTTCCACCACGGCGTGTTCTACGGGATCGGCGCATACACCGCCGCGGTGGGGATCACGCGCCTGGGCTGGCCCGTATGGCTGGCCTTCCTTTCGGGTCCGCTGGCCGCAGGGGTAGCGGGGCTCGTGATCGGCTTCTTCTGCGTGCGGCTGTCGCGCCTGTACTTCGGCATGCTGCAGCTGTCCCTCGGGTCCTTCGTGTGGATCGTGGCCCTGCGGTGGTACCCCGTCACGGGCGGAGACAACGGGATCCACGGGATCCCCCTGCCGCCCGTCCTGCAGACCCTTCCGGGCGCGTACGCCCTGGTGGCCGGGGGCGTGGCCGCCTCCCTGGGCGCCCTGTGGGCTGTGGTGCGGTCGCCCTTCGGGCTCACCCTGCAGGCCATCCGCGACAACCCGCAGCGGTCCGAGGTGATGGGCGTGGACGTGCGAATCCACCAGCTGGCGGCCATCGTGCTGGCGGCCTTCTTCGCGGGCGTAGCGGGGGTGCTGTACGTGGCCCTGGAGCGGTCCGTGTTCCCCAGCATGCTGTTCTGGGTCCTGTCCCTGGAGATCCTGGTGATGTGCCTGCTGGGCGGGTGGTTCACCTTCTCCGGGCCCCTGGTGGGCGCGGCGGTGGTGGTGGGGCTGCGGACCCTGTTGGGACGCCACACGGAGTACTGGACGCTCGCGCTGGGCATGCTGCTCATCCTCCTCATCTTCTTCCTCCCCGAGGGCATCATGGGCCACCTGCAGCAACGGTGGACCGCGCACCGGACCCCCTCCGCCCGGCCGGCGACCGCGGGAAACGTCCGTGGCTGAACTGCTCCGCGTCGACGACCTGCACCGCTCCTTCCAGAGGTTTCCCGCGGTGCGCGGGGCCTCCCTGTCCGTGCACGCGGGCGAGGTGGTGGCGGTCATCGGGCCCAACGGCGCGGGCAAGACCACCCTCTTCAACCTCGTCACGGGAGTCCTGCGGCCGGATCGGGGCCGGGTGGTGTTCGGCGGGGTGGACGTGACCCGCTGGCCCGCCCACCGCCGGTGCCGCGCCGGTGTAGGGCGCACCTTTCAGATCGCCAACGTGTTCTCGCGGCTGTCGGTGTTCGAGAACGTGCACGCCGCGTGCCTGGCCCACGCCCGCAAGGGCTTTGAGCTGGTCCGGCCCGCGAGCCGGTTCGCGGTGGACCAGACCCGGGAAATCCTGGAGGTGACGGGCCTGCACGGCCAATCGCACCGGCTGGCGGGGACCCTGTCCCACGGGGACCAGCGCATCCTGGAAATCGCCCTGGCCCTGGCCAGCCGACCGCGGCTGCTGGTGCTGGACGAGCCCACCGCGGGGATGTCCCCTGAGGAGACCGCCTCCACCCTGCAGCTCATCACCCGCCTGAACCGGGAACGGGGGCTTTCGGTCCTGTTCTGCGAGCACGACATGGAGGTGGTGTTCTCCACCGCCCACCGCGTGGTGGTCATGCACCAGGGACGGACCATCGCTGCCGGGTCCCCCGACCAGGTCCGGGCCGACCCGGAGGTGCAGCGAGCCTACCTGGGTGGCGAGGAGGCCGAGGCCCCGGCGGTCCGCTCCGAGACCGCGGGCAGGGCAGGCAAACCCCTGCTCCAGGCGGAGGGGCTACACACCTACTACGGGTTGAGCCACGTGCTGTTCGACGTCTCGTTGCAGGTGCGGGAGGGCGAGGCGGTCTTCCTGCTGGGCCGCAACGGCGCGGGGAAGAGCACCACCCTGAAGAGCGTGGTGGGGCTGGTGCCGCCCCGGCGCGGGGCCGTCCGCTACCGGGACCGGGACGTGGTGGGGCTGCCGCCCCACACGGTGGCCCGCCTGGGCGCGGGGTACGTGCCCGACGACCGGCGCATCTTCCCCGACCTGACGGTGTGGGAGAACCTGGAGGTGGCCGCCCGCGGCCAGGGGTACTGGACTTTCGACCGCGTCTTCGAGCTGTTCCCGGTCCTGCGGGAGAAGCGGCACCACCGGGGCAGCCACCTCTCGGGGGGCGAGCAGAAGATGCTGGCCATCGCCCGTGCGCTGGTGGGCAATCCGGACCTCCTCCTGCTGGACGAGCCCATGGAGGGGCTTGCGCCGCGGCTGGTCCGGGTCCTGGAGGATCGCATCCGCCAGCTCAAAGCCACCGGCCTCACCGTGCTGCTGGCCGAACAGAACGTGGGGGCGGCGCTGCGGCTCGCGGACCGCGGCTACGTCATCGACGATGGCCGGATCCGGTTCGAGGGCACCGTGGAGGCCCTGCAGGCGAACCACGAGGTGCGACGGCGCTACCTGCTGTTGTGAGGCGCGCGTCCACCACAGCGATGTCCGCCACGATGTGGTCACCGCCCTACAGCCCGCTCCCGGCCAGGTCCAGCACCAGGTCCAGCAACACCTGCGCCCCCTGGGCCGCGCTCCTCCAGGTGACGAACTCGTCCTCAGCGTGGCTCACGCCGCCCCGACAGGGGACGAAGATCATGGCGGTGGGTCCGAGGTCCGCCATGTACTTGGCATCGTGGCCGGCACCGGAGGTCAGGCGCAGGACAGGGAGCCCGCGCCGCCGGGCCGCGGCCTCGACCCGTTCCACCACCGCGGAGGGAAACCGCGTCGGCTCGGTGAACTGGAGCCGCTCGTGGTGGACCGTGTATCCCCGCGCGGCCAGGGCCTCGGTGCCGGTGTGGAAGGCTGTGGCGGCCGCCTCCAGCGTCTCCCGGTCCGGCGCGCGCAGGTCCAGGGTGAAGGTGACCTGTTCGGGGATGACGTTCACCGCCCCGGGGAGGACCGTCAACGCCCCGACTGTCGCCCGCACGTCCCGACCGAACTCGTCGGGTAGCCGGGCGGCGGCGAGCACCCGCTCGGCTGCGGCCAGGAGCGCGTCGCACCGCCGGTCCATGGGCGTGGTCCCGGCGTGGCCGGCGCGGCCGGTGAGGGTGTAGCGGGACCAGACGATGCCGTCGATCCCCTCCACCGCGCCGATGGCCGCACCGGCGTCCTCCAGCCGGGGGCCCTGTTCGATGTGCAGCTCCAGGTAGGCGGCGAAGCGGCTCACCCGGGCCGCGGGCTCCCCGCGGTAGCCGATCCGCTCCAGGGCTTCGCCGAAGGTCACGCCGGTGGCGTCAGTGCGGCTGTCTGCGAAGGCCCGGTCGAACCGCCCGGCCACGACACCGCTGCCGAGCATGCCGGGCTGGAAGCGCACGCCCTCCTCGTTGGTCCAGTTGACCACCACCAGCGGGCGGGCGGTGCGCACGCCGGCGTCCTGGAGGCTACGGACCACCTCGAGCGCGGCCGCCACGCCGAGCGCCCCGTCGAACCGCCCGCCGCGGATCACCGTGTCGAGGTGGGAGCCGAAGAGGACCGGGTCGGCCTGCGGAGTGGTCCCGGGACGGTGGCCGTACAGGTTGCCCACGTCGTCGACGCGGACGGCCAGCCCGGCATCCGCCATCCAGGCGGCCAGCAGGTCGCGCGCGGCCCGGTCCTCGTCCGACAGTGCTAGGCGCGTGACGCCGCCCCCGGCTGTCGCCCCGATCTCGGCCAGGCGCTCCAGCGTCTGCCGCAGCCGGGCCTCGTTCACCTGGATGTCCCTGGCGTCTGCCCGCATCCGGTCCACGCCCCCTCCCTCCCACTTGGTCGGATGATCAGAACCCCGCCGCGCGGCGGCCGGGCCTTTGCTGGGGTCACAGGGCCGCCACGGGACGACCGACACGCGAAGGCCCCGACCCGGCGTCGCGGGTCAGGGCCTCGGCGCCTGGCGGGCCCGGAGGGACTCGAACCCCCACGTGACGACTTAGAAGGTCGTGGCTCTATCCGATTGAGCTACGGGCCCGCACCACTGCCTTCAGTATACCGGACGCGCCGACCACGTGGTCGGCACCCTGGACGTCCTGCCGGGCCCCGACGGCTCCGCCGGGTCCGTCAGGCCGCCGCCTGCATGCCCAAGGCTCGGGCGCCGAGCAGCTGCAGGGCGGCGAGCAGCGCCCGGTCATCGTCTGAGCCGATGGCCCCGCCCGCCGCCTCGGCCTCGATGCCCGGCTGGATCCCCATGCCATCCACCAGCGTGCCGTGGGGGGTGAGGTAGCGGGCCACGCTGAGGCGCAGCACGGAGCCGCCCGGGAGGCGACGCGTCACCTGCACCGTCCCTTTGCCGAACGTCCGCACCCCGACCACGGGCGCGCCCGCGTCCTGCAGCGCTCCCGCCACCATCTCTGCGGCGCTGGCGCTCTCCCGGTCCACCAGCACCACCACCGGCCCCGACCAGCGCACCGGCATGGGCACAGCCGGGTAGCGGGCGCGGTCGCCCCGCCGGTCCACCAGCGTCGTGACCAGCGCGCCGGGGGCGAGGAAGAGGCTGGCCACGCGGACCGCCTCCTCCACGTACCCGCCCGGGTTGCCGCGCAGGTCCAGGATCACGCCGGTGAGCGGGGCGCGCATGAGCTCGGCCAGGACCGCGGCGGCCTCCTCGCCGGCCCCCTGCTCGAACTCCCGCAGGCGCATGTACCCAACCGTCTCGATGCGCCGGTAGGTGGTGAGCGTCACCCCGATGAGCTCGCGCACCAGCGTGACCACGACATCGTGGCCGCCCCGGCGCAGGCGGATGGTCACGGTGGTCCCCGGCAGGCCCCGCAGCCGGCGCACCACGTCCTGGGGCGGCATGCCCACGGTGGAGCGCCCGTCCACCTCCATGACGATGTCCCCGCGGCGCACCCCTGCCCGCTGGGCCGGTCCGCCCTCGGTCACCTGCGTCACCACCGGCGGGTGGACGGTCAAGTCGAGCACAACCCCGACGCCACCGTAGCCCGCCGGCTGCACCTGGCGGCCGGTGGTGGGATGGAGTAGCCGGGTGAAGGGGTCCTCCAGAGCGCGGATCATCCCCTCGATGGCCGCATGGCCGGCGTCCAGCGCCAGCGCCGGCGTCCCGAGCCGCATCCCCACACGGGCGACCGCCTCGCGTACCGCGGGCAGGTCCCGGCTCTCCACCCCAGAGAGCGTGACGGCGATGTACGCCATCCCCCGGTCGCGCAGGAAGAGGTTGAGCCCGTTCACCGCCGCCTGGAGGAGGTCACGCGGGGGCAGGATCCGGAGGTGCTGGCGGCTCAGGATGAGGTAGGCGGCCTCGAAGGCCTGGGCCCCCAGGTCCAGCGTCTGTGCCCACGCCGGGGGGGCGGGCTCGACGGGCGTCTGGGCCCGGACCGCGGGAGCCGGTCCGGCGAGGGTCAGGGCGACCAGGAGGGCGAGCGCCTGAGCCAGGGCCCCGCCGGCCATGGGTCAGGCGACCCGGTGCACGCTGAGGAAGGAGAGCACGAGGGCGCCGAGCAGCAGCAGACCCGCTGCGGCCGCGCCCAGGCCCGTCACCTCGGTCGGCCGCCGCTCCCACCCGATGGACCGGCCCAGGCTGCGGTAGACGCGCCGCAACTCGCCGACCGTCGTGGTCCGGTAGTAGGCGCCGCCGGTGATCTCGGCCATCTCCTTCAGCGTCGCCTCGTCCAGCCGCACCCAGATGCTGCGCCCGCCCAGCGTGAGGAAGGTCCCCTCCGGCGTCCCCACGCCCACCGTGTAGACCTTCACCTGCTGGTCGCGGGCGATGCGGGCGGCCTCGTGGGGTAAGACTCCCCGGTTGCTCTGCCCGTCCGACAGGAGCACTACCGTGGCGGGCGGCAGGGGGCGCGCCGGCGGCGGCGGAGGCTGGGAGAGGTCGGCGGGGCGCTCGCGTCCCGGCAGCGCCCAGACCGCTTCGAGCAGCCCGTCCCCGATGGCGGTGGCGAATTCGGTGGCCAGCATGCCGATGGCGTCGAGCACGCGGCCGTGGTCGGTCGTGGGCGGGACGATCAGGGTGGCGTAGGAGCTGAACGTCACCAGTCCGACGCGCAGGCCGTGCGGCAGCGTCCGGACGAACTCCTGCGCCGCCGCCTTGGCCGCCTCCATGCGGTTGGGCGGCAGGTCCTGCGCCAGCATGGAGCGGCTGACGTCGATGGAGAGCATCACCACCGTCCGAGTGGAGGGGACCGGCATGGGGGCCACCGGCCGCGCCACAGCGAGGATGACCGCGGCCAGGGCGGCCAGGAAGAGGGCCGCCGGGAAGTGCCGGCGCCAGCGGACGCCGCGTGCCGCCGCGGCCGCCAGGGTCGCCCCGCCGGCGAAGGTCACCGGATGGCGGGGGGGACGTCGCAGCCACCACACGTACCCGGCCGCCAGCGCGGGGACGAGGCACAGCCCCCACAGCATGCTCGGCCACAGGAAGGTCACGGTCACGGCAGCCGCCGGAACCACCACAGCGAGAGGAGCCCGCCGGCCAGCATCAGCGCGCCCGCCGTCCCGCTGAGCAGGGAGGTGATCTCCGTGCGCCGACGCTCCCAGCCGATCGACCGTCCGAGCTGGCGGGCGATCCGGCGCAGCGCCTCCCGGTCGGTGGCGGCGAAGTATTCGCCTCCCGTGGCCTGGGCCACCTGCTGGAGCAGCGTCGGGTCGAAGGGGACGAAGACGAGCCGTCCCTGGTGGGTCATCACCGTGCCGCCGGGTTGGCCCATCCCCACGGCGAAGATCTTCACCCGCGCCTCACTGGCCAGGGCGGCGGCGGCGCGCGGATCGGCGCCCAGGTTGCTCACCCCGTCCGAGAAGATGACGATGGCCGCCGGGGGCAGCTCGCTCACGTCGGGTGGCGGGCCGGACGGCGTGGGCGCCGGCCCGGGGGCGCCGGGAGCGGGCGCGCCGGGGGCTGGGACGCCAAAGGGCCCGGGGGCGCCCGGCGCGCCGGGCGCCGACTGCGGTCCCGGGCCACGGAGCTGGCGCAGCCGGTCGCCCAGGAAGCGCTCGCGCAGGGGCAGGACGCGCAGAGCCTCGGCGATGGCCGACCCCACCGCCGTGGCCTGGCGGGGCCGCAGCTCGCGCAGCGCCTCCTCGAAGGCCTGCCGGTCGGTGGTCGGCGGGACCAGCACCGTGCCGTAGTCGCTGAAGGCCACCAGGCCCACGAGCGTGCTGCCGGGGATGGCGCGCACGAGCGTGCGGGCCGCCTCCCGCGCCGCCTCCAGGCGCGTCGGCTTGACATCCTCGGCCATCATACTCCCGCTGGTGTCGATGGCGATGACCAGCGCGGCGCGGTTCACCGGCAGCGGGATGGCGGCGCTGGGCCGCGCCATCGCCACCACGAGGAAGAGGACGGCCAGGAAGTAGCAGGCCATGGGCAGGTGGCGCCGCCACGCCGCAGCCGGCCGGAAGAGAGCCGGCAGCAGGTGGAGGTCGGCCAGGCGCTGCTGGACGGTGCGCTGGCGGCGACCCATCCAGGCGTAGCCCCACGCGAGGAGCGGCAGGGCCACCAGCCCCCACAGCATCATCGGCCAGCCGAAGTCCATGCGCCTCCCCCGCTAGCGGCGCGCCACCAGGCCGCGGCGCCGGCGCCGCGTCACGAAGCGCACCAGCGGCTCGACCAGGGAACCCGCCGTCGACAGTTCCAGCACGTCCACCCCCGCCCGTCGGAACGTCTCGCGAAGGCGGGCCTGCTGCGCCGCCACCAGCGCCTCGTAGGCGGCGCGCACCCGCCGGTCGGAGGTGTCCACCCAGAGCTGCTGCCCCGTCTCGGGGTCGCGCACCGGCAGCAGGCCCACGTCGGGCAGGACCTCTTCCGCGGGGTCGCGCACCCACACGGCGATGAGGTCGTGGCGGCGCGCGAGCTCGGCCAGGGCCCGTTCCCAGCCGGGGGCCGAGAGGAAGTCGCTGACGACGAAGACCAGGTGCCGCCGCCGCAGGAGGCGCCCGGCCTCCCGCAGCACGCGCCCCAGGTCGGTGAGCCCGCCGTCCCCCTCGGCGGCCCGTCGCAGCACGTGCAGGATGCGCAGGGCCTGCACCCGCCCGGTGCGCGGCGGGACGACCGGCAGCCGCCCCGGGAAGGCCATGGCGCCCACCTTGTCGCCGTGGCGCGTGATGATGTAGGCGGCCACGGCGGCAAACTCCACCGCGGTCTCCCGCTTCAGGTGGCGCCGCGTGCCGAAGCGCATCGAGGGCGAGAGGTCCACGAGCAGCCACGCCGTCAGCTCCCGCTCCTCGCGGTACTGGCGGACGAAGAGGCGGTGCATCCGGGCGGTGACGTTCCAGTCGATGCGCTTGACCTCGTCCCCCGGCTGGTACTCGCGCACCTCGGCCAGGTCGAGGCTGGGCCCGTAGAAGAGCCCCGTGTAGTCCCCGAAGAGGAAACCGTCCAGGCGCCGGACGACGGTGAACTCCAGCCGGCGCAGGACCCGCTCGGGGGCCTCCAGGACGCTCACGGCCGGGCCCTCAGGCGGGC
Organism: Armatimonadota bacterium; assembly: GCA_031081585.1. NCBI lineage: Bacteria > Bacillati > Armatimonadota > Armatimonadota bacterium. The sequence goes on along the minus strand of JAVHLY010000022.1, from coordinate 34,727 downwards.
GCGGCGGGCGGCGCCACCTCGCCGGGCCGGGCCTCGTAGGGGTCGCCGATGTGCACGCGAGGCGGCGCCACGGCGTCGAGGACGCGCTCCACCAGCCGGTCGGGCCCGACCTCGTCGGCCAGCGCCTCGTAGGAGAGGACGAAGCGGTGCCGCAGCACCTCGGGGGCCAGGTCGCGGACGTCCTCGGGCATGACGTACTCGCGCCCGCGCAGCAGCGCCAGGGCCCTGGCGCCCAGGATGAGGTTCACCGAGGCCCGCGGGCTGGCCCCGTAAGCGATGTAGCGCTCCAGGTCGCCCAGCCCGTACTCCTGCGGGCGCCGGGTGGCGTTGGCCAGGGTCACCGCGTACTCCATCACCTTGGGGTCGACGTAGATGCGGTCGCAGACCTGCTGCATCTGGAGCAGGTCTGCGGCGCGGACCACCGGGCTGATCTCCGGCAGGCTGGCCGTAACCCGCTCCACCACCCCCATCTCCTCGTGGAAGGACGGGTAGCTGATGACGACCTTGAACATGAAGCGGTCCACCTGCGCCTCGGGAAGCGGGTAGGTCCCCTCGCTCTCGATGGGGTTCTGGGTGGCCATGACCAGGAAGGGGTCGGGCAGGCGGAAGGTCTGCTTGCCGATGGTCACCTGCCGCTCCTGCATCGCCTCGAGCAGGGCCGACTGCACCTTGGCCGGGGCCCGGTTGATCTCGTCGGCCAGGACGAAGTTGGCGAAGACCGGGCCCAGCTCCACCTCGAAGGAGCCGGTGTGCTGGTTGTAGATCCGGGTCCCGATGAGGTCGGCGGGGACCAGGTCCGGGGTGAACTGGATCCGCTTGAACTGGCAATCGATGGCCGCCGCCGTCGTCTTGATGGCCAGCGTCTTGGCCAGCCCCGGGACCCCCTCGATGAGCACGTGCCCGCGCGCCAGCAGGGCGACGAGGATGCGCTCCAGCATGAGGTCCTGACCGACGATGACCCGCTTGATCTCGTAGAGCACCCGGCGCATCGTCGCCGAGGCCTGCTGCACCGTGCTGAGGGAGACGTCCACGGGAAGCCCTCCTGGAAGTTTGCCTACATCTAATCACTACCCCGAACGAGGGTCAACGACGCCCCTTGGACGGGGCGGCGCGGGTGGGAGTTCCGCGGCCCGATCCGGGAACCACCCGGGGTCGGCCCGGCCTCAGGAGGCCGTGCAGGGTCGGCCCGGCCTCAGGGGGTCGCGTAGGTGATGCCGCCGCGCAGGGTGACGGTGACCGTGCCGGTGCCGGTGCTGTTCTGGACGGTGAGGGTGTAGGCCGAGGCCGGCTGCCCAAACGGCTGGAAGACCACGGTGGTCGAGGCGGTGGGGGTCACCCCGTCGGGCAGGGTGGCGTTCTCGACGAAGGCGCCATCCGCCGAGGTGATCTGGTACGCCCGCGACCCCGCCGTGAGCGTGACGGTGTACTGCCGGCGTTCCATCTTCGCGCGCTCCTGGGCCTGCCGCAGGTCGGTGGCCAGCTGAGCCGTCCCGTAGCGCAGCCGCTGCTGGGCCCGGTAGCCGTTCCAGTGGGTCAGCGACAGGCCCAGCAGCACCGCCACGATGACGGTGGTGGCCACGAGCTCCAGAACCCCGAGCCCCGCCTCGTCCCACGTCTGCCGCCCGCGCGCCCTGGCCATCTCAGGGCTGGGCCTCGCGCCACACCGGCCGCACGCCCGCCAGCGGCTGGCCGCCGGGGAGGACCTCGAAGAGACTGGTCGTGGGGAAGTAGGGCGGCGCCAGGCCGCGGCTCATGCGCCGGTCGTACCGGAAGTCGCGGGCATAGCCGCTGACCTGCAGGCCGGTGCGAGGGTTGAAGGTACCGAAGGGCCCGTAGTACTCGGTGATGAAGCCGCCCAGGATGTGCGCCGTGCCGCGCGGCGTCCCCAGGTTGTAGTCCTCTACGAAGACCGAGCTGTTCCAGGCGTCGCCGGGGGTGCCGGCCATCATCACCCCGTGCAGCTCGATGTCCGGCGGGGCCGTCACCCGCACCTGGATGTCGCTGTTGGCGGTGTACAGCCCCAGGACGTTGAGGGGGTTGTCGGCGGGGTCGGTGGGGTTGGGCGGGTCCTCGTAGCGCAGGTGGTCGGTGATGTCGATGCGGCCGGCGGCCACGATGGTGGTCTGCTCCTTCTCCTCGAGCGTCCCACCGAGTCCGAGGATGTTCCCCTCCACGTAGATGATGGTCGCGTTGTTGTAGGCGCTGCCGCCTGCCTGCCACCCCCTGGGCACGCCGCTGAAGGTGCGGGTCTGGGGCGCGGGCCAGCTGGTGTTCGTCACTGTGGTGACGTTGGCGTCCCGGTCCACGGTCACCGTGACGGTCTGGCCGGGCGCCTGGAGGGTGTAGACGGCCAGGTTGTTCGACGGTCCCCCGATCCCCAGCGTCAGGCTGGTCAGGTCGCCCTGCACGTAGATCCCCCCGGCCAGCGACTCCCCGGGGTCGGAGACGCCGTCGCCGTCGGCGTCCGTCACGGGGACGTAGACCCCGGGCGGGATCGGCAGCGTGTTGTCCGCCAACTCGGGGACGGCGGCGCGGATCTGGGCGTTTGTCACCGGCGAGGTGTCGGTGGGGGCGCGGCCGATGGAGACCCCCTTCTGGCTGTAGGGGTTGGGAGGCATGGGGATGGCGGCGACCCCGCGGGTGAAGTTGGCGGCCGGGTTGTCGTTGTCGTCGGCGATGTTCCCCGGGGTGCAGTCGGGCAGGACCGGCGCGTCGCGGCGGTTGCCGCCCACGACGTTCTCGTTGGCCTGGAGCCGGCGCGGGCTCCCGTTGTTGTTGAACCAGGCGTAGGTGCTCACGCTCGTGAGCGTGGTCGAGGTGATGCGCGCCGGGTCACACGGGCTGCCGCTGTCGGGCGTTCCGAACTTGGGGAAGAAGGCGAACCGGAACTCACCGTTGGTGTGCACCGGGCCGTCGAAGCTCGTCTGGCTGGTGAACCAGATGTCCTGGCCCGCCGGGGTGGTGTGGATGTGGGTGAAGAGGGCGTAGCGGGCGAAGTTCTGCCGTCGGATGCGCATGCTGAAGTCCCCGGCCAGCGTCACCCGCCGCCGCGCCCGCGGCGGCACCATCCCGTCGCTGGTGATGGCGTAGGAGTAGATGAACTCGAACTCGTCGGCGGCCAGGCGGTGGACGTAGCAGCTCCCGCCGCCGCTGCAGGAGGGGTGCGGGGCCAGCCGGCGCGTCAGGGTGACGGTAGCGGTGTAGCTGCCGTTCCCCAGCGGGTTGGCCGGGGCCGGCACCCCCACCTGGAGCTTCCGATAGGTCTGGGGCACCCCCCAGTTCACCACGAAGGTCACGCTGTTCGTGCTGGGGGTGGCGTTCAGCGTGTAGCGCTGGCCGTCCAGCACCAGGTAGTCGAGGATGCGGAAACTGTTCTGGGCGGCGGGGTCCCCGGCAGCGTACCAGCTGTTGAGCAGAGGGACATCCACCGAGGGGTGGACCTGGACGACTCCCAGCGGGTCGGCGCCGGTGAGGACCATCAGCGCCGCCCGGGCGGCGAACCCGCCCCCCTCGGCCAGCGCCAGGGCCTGGGCACCCAGCGTGCGCGCCGCACTCAAGCCGACCTCTTTGCCGCTCAGGTAGAGGACCAGGGCGCTCAGCAGGGCGATGACCAGGATGACGGCCAGCACGGAGAGCATGGCCAGGCCGCGCTGGTCCCCGACCAGGGCGCGCCGGGCGCCGGCCGAACCGAGGCCGCAGCGGCGGGGCCCTGCGGGGCGGGCAGGGCGCATCAGCGCGCCCTCAGGGCGGCATCGCCGGCGAAGGTGCGCATCACCCCGTTGCGCGTCGTGCTGATGGTGATGCGCACGCGGCTGATGGCCGTCACGTCGGGCGGCGTCGAGCCCAGCGCGTCGCCGGCGGCGTTGAAGTACTCGAAGGTGACCCCGGCGCTGCCGTCCTCGCGCACGACCCCGTAGGCCAGGACCTCCGGGGCCCCGGGCACCGCCGGGCCCGAGGCGTCCGGGTCCTCCTGGCGGGTGAGCGTCCGGGCGGTGGCGTCGTAGGCGAAGGTCACCGTGTAGGGGCTGGAGGCGGAGAAGGGCGTGTTCTGGGGGACGAAGAGCGTCACCGCCGTCCCCGAGGCCGCAGTGACGGCCTGGGCCCAGCGGATCTCGTCGATCACGGAATCGAGCCCGCTGCGCACCTGCGACTGGACCTGCAGGAAGTCATTGGTGGTGCGGGCCGACCGGTGCCCGGAGGTCACGAACCCGTAGATGCCGGCCAGGGCGATCCCCAGGATCGCCATGGCGGCCACTGTCTCGAGCAGGGTGAACCCCCGCTCACTCCGGGGCCATCCCCCGGGCGTGGCGGGGTTCCCGGTCGTCGAGGGCCCGGTGCCGGACATCATGAGCCTTCCCCCCTCCTACTGGTCGTCGAGCACCGTCGTCAGGGTGACGAAGGGCGTGACGTCGGTCGGCCGGTAGACCTCCACCGTGGCGGTGATGAGCCGGAAGTTCGGGTTCTGGTTCACCACCACCGCGGCCTCGAAGGTGTGCGGCGTCGGGTTGACCACGCCCACGTACGGCGCCGGGAGCGGCAGCGGGGTCCGGGGGAGCGGGGCCATGTTCACCATCTCGTAGGGGTTCGCGCTGGCCCGAATCTGCTCCATGATCTGCATGGCCAGGGTCGTCGCCGCCACCCGCTCGTTGGAGCGACCGGCGTGGGCCAGGCCGGCCATGAAGGCCTGGAGGATGAAGATCGCCGCGGCCGCGAGGAGCGAGAGCGAGACCACGACTTCGACGAAGGTGAATCCCCGCTGGTCACTCCGGCCGCGCGCGGCCGTGGCGGCCACCTCCCATGACGCCGTCTGGTCAACCATCGGGGCATACCCGCCTCCGGTCGTCCTTAGACCTGGGCCTGAAGGGCAGGGCGTGGGCGGACAAGGTCCCGGGCGACCGCCGGGAGGTTGCCGGGCAGACCTGGAGAGGTTCGGGCCGAGCGGGGGTCAGGCGGCCGGGCGGGCCCGGGCCGGCGAGAAGCGCCACCGCCCGAGGACCCCGGCCAGGAGCATGATTCCGGCCATGACCAGGAGGCCGGGCTCCAGGCGCCCGCGATAGAGCGGCAGAGCCAGGAGGACCCCCAGCGCGAGGATGAGGCCGACCCGCCAGGCCAGGCGGGTGAGCTCGGCGGCGACGACGGCGGTCAGCTCCGCCTCCGTCTCCCGCCGGGGGCCCGGGGCGGTCTCCCGCCGCACGAGCAGCCGGCGCCGGCAGTTCCGGCAGACGAGCGCGCCCGGGGGGTTCTCGTAGCCACAGGCCTCGCAGGTGAGGACGGCCATCGGGGACGACTCTACCCACCGCGCCCGCGGGCGTCAACGGCCGATCCCAGGGCGAGCTCAGGGGGCGGCCTCGCGCCAGGCCGGCCGCACGTTGGCCAGCCGCTCGCTCCCCTCCCCGATCTCGAAGCGGCCGGTCGTGGGAAAGTAGGGCGGCGCGAACCCGCGCAGCATCCGGCGGTCGAAGCGGAAGTCCCGCCCGTAGCCGGTCACGGGGTTGCCGGTCACGGGGTCGAAGGTGCCGAACGCCCCGTAGTACTCCTCGATGATCCCCCCTAGCAGGCGCACGGTGCCGCGCGGCGACCCGGCGTTGTAGTTCTGGACGTGGACCGAGCTGTTGTACCCATCGGCCGGGTTGCCGGCCATGAAGACCCCGTGCAGCACCAGGTCGTCCGGGGCGGCCGTCGTGATGCGGATGTCACTGCCCGCCGAGTAGAGCCCAAGGACGTTCAGCGGGTTGTCGGCCGGATTGGCCGGATCGGGGGGGTCTTCGTAGCGCAGGTGGTCGGTGATGTCGATGCGCCCGGCTGCCACGATGGTCGTCTGCTCGTGCTCCTCCAGCGTGCCCGCCAGCGACTGGATGTTCCCTTCCACGTAGATGATGGTCCCGTGGGTGTTCCCGGGACCGCCCTGCCACCCGCGCGGGACCCCGGCGAAGGTGCGGGTCTGAGGCGACGGCCAGGCGGAGTTCGTCACGGTGGTCGTCTGCGCGGCGCGGTCCACCGTGACGGTGACGGTCTGCCCGCCGGCCGTGAAGGTGTAGACGGCCAGGTCGTTCCCGGCCCCGCCGGGAGCCAGCGTGAGACTGGTGAGATCCCCCTGGACGTAGATGCCGCCGGCCAGGGGCTCCCCGGGGTCGGAGCGCCCGTTCCCGTTCTGGTCCACCACCGGGACGTAGATCCCGTTCGGCACGGCAGCCGAGGTGTCGGCCAGCTCGGGGACGGCCTGGCGGACCTGCAGGTTCGTCACCGGCGAGGTGTCGGCGGGGTCGCGCCCCACCGCCACCCCCTTCTGGCTGTAGGGGTTTGTGGGCATGGGGATGACCGCCACGCCGCGGGTGAAGTTGGCCGGGGGGTTGTCCCCATCGTCCGTGACGTCCCCAGGGGTATTGTCGAAGGTCACCGGGGCGTCGCGGCGCACCCCGCCCACCACGTGCTCGTTGGCCTGCTGGCGGACAGGGCTCCCGCGGTTGTTGAACCAGGCGTAGGTGGAGACGCTGGTGAGCCGGTCGCTGAACTTGGGGAAGAAGGCGAAGCGGTACTCGCCGTTGGTGTGCACCGGGCCGTCGAAGCTCGTCCGGCTGGTGAACCAGATGGGCGACCCGCCCGGCGTGGTGTGGACGTGCGTGAAGAGGGCGAACTGGGCGAAGGTCTGCCGGCGCACCACCACGCTGAAGTCCTGGACGAGGACGACGCGGCGGCGCGCCCGCGGCGGGACCACGCCGTCGCTCGTCACCGTGTAGGTGTAGAGGTACTCGTACTCGTCCGGTCCCAGCCAGTGGATGTAGCAGGCCGAGTCGGGCGCGCAGCTGGAGTGGGGTGCGGCGCGCCGGGTCAGGGTCAGCGTGGCGGTGTAGCGCCCGTCGGCCAGCGGGTTGGCCGGCGGGGAGCCCGCCACCTCGAGCTTGCGGTGGGGACCGGGTAGCGCCCAGTTCACCTGGAAGGTCACGCTGTCCGTGGCGCTGGTCGCCCCCAGGGTGTAGCGGGCGCCGTCCAGGACCAGGTAGTCGAGGAGGGCGAAGCTGTTCTGCCGCGCACGGTCGCCCCCCGCGTACCAGGTGCTGAGCAGCGTCCCGGTGAGGGTGGGGTCGACGGTGACCCGCCCGCTGGGGCTGATCCCCATCAGCACCATCAGCGCGGCGCGGGCGGCAAACGCCCCGCCCTCGGCCACGTGCAGGCTCTGCAGGCCGTACAGGCGCACCGCGCTCAACGCCACCTCCTTCCCCACCAGGTGGAGGACCAGTCCGCCCACCAGGGTGAGGACGAGCACGGTGACGAGGACCCCCATGAGGGCCATGCCGTGCTCCGGCTCCACACTGCCTCGCATGCCCCTCCCCCCTCTCACCGGACCTGGCCCCCTGGCTCCCGCCCCCCGCTCACCGGGCCCGCAGGGCGGCATCACCGGTGAAGCTGCGGCTCACCCCCCGCCAGGTGGCCGTGAGGATGACGCGCACGCGTGCCACCGTGGCGGGATCGGCCGGCGCGCTCCCCAGACTGGTGCCGGTGTTGTCGAAGTAGACGAAGCGCAGGCCGTCGCTGCCGTCCCGCTGGACGATCCCCGACGCCACGGCCACCGCCGGCCCCGGGGGGAGCGGCCCGCCGGCATCCGGGTCCTCCTGCCGCGTGACCGCATCCGCAGCGGCGTCGTAAGCGAAGGTGACAGCGTAGGGACTGCCCGCGCTGAACGGCGTGCTCTGGGGGACGAAGAGCGTGACGCTGGTCGGCCCGGCTGCCACCACCCGCTGTGCCCAGCGGGCCTCGTCGACGATGGCGTCCAGGGCCGCCCGCACCTGGGATTGGGCCTGTACGAAGCTGTTGGTCGTCCGGGCGGAGCGGGTGCCGCTGACGACGAAGCGGTAGATCCCCCCGCCCAGGACGAGGGCCAGCAGGCTGAGGGCGACCAGCAGTTCGAGCAGGGTCAGGCCCCGCTCGCCCGACCGCGCGGGACCGGGCCAACCGACGCACGCTTGGCCGGGACGGTCAGTTGTCATCGAGCAGCGTCCCCAGCGTGACGAGCGGGGCGGTGTCCCCGACCCGGAAGACCTGGACGGTGACCGTCCGCAGCGTGAGGGCGTCGTCGGGGGCCACCAGCACCGCCACCTCGAGCGGGTAGGGCGAGGGGTTCTGCACGGCGTCGTAGGGCGCGGGCAACGGCAGGGGCGAGCGGGCCAGCCCGGTGAAGCCGACCATGGTATAGGGGTTCACGCTGGCGCGCACCTGCTCCATCACCTGGGAGGCGAGCATCGTCGCCGCCGCCCGCTCGTTGGCCCGGCCGGAGTGGAAGAGGCCCGCGATGAAGACCTGCAGGATGAACAGCGCGATGGCGGAGAGGAGGTAGAGGGAGACCAGAAGCTCGAGGAGGGTGAAGCCCCCCATGCCGCGATGCCCGCGGCCGGGGCCTGTGACCACCGCGTGCCGCCTCACCCGCGCCCCCTCGGAGGCAAGACGCCACGCGCCGGGTGGCTTGCGCTCCCGTTCGGCAGCCCGGCTGGGTGGGGGCCCGGCACCTGGGCGCCCACCCCCGTGGCTTTGCGAACCGTCCTCGCGGACGGCGTGCCTTTGTCGCGGGTCTTGCCCGGCTAGGCTTTCAGCCCTCTTGTGCCCGGATGGGGACGCCGGTAGACGGCACGAAGGCCGCGCGGGACCCAGCGCCCGGGCCGGTGGGGCGAACCGGACGCAGGCGGCCGGAGGGTTTCGCCGCCCGCGGGCGAAGTGACCCCAGGACCCCAGGAGGCGGACGGAGTGACCCCAGGAGGCGTATCGTGACCATCGACCAGGCCAACCAGGAGGTCGTCTCCCGCATCCTGGCCGGCCAGCCGGTGCTCGTCGACGTGCGCCCCGCGGCGGAGGCGATCCCCGGGATGCGCCCCACCCTCGTCCTGCACGCCGGGCCGCCCATCACCTGGGAGCGTATGTCCGGCCCGCTGCGCGGGGCGGTGATCGGCGCCCTCCTCTACGAGGGGCTGGCCCGGGACGAGGCCGAGGCCGCACGCCTGGCCGCCTCCGGCGAGATCACCTTCGCCCCCTGCCACCACCACGGCGCGGTGGGGCCGATGGCCGGGGTGACCACGGCCTCGATGCAGGTCTACGTGGTGGAGAACCGCGCCTTCGGGAACCGGGCCTGCTCCACCCTCAACGAAGGCTACGGGCGGGTGCTGCGCTACGGGGCGTACGGGCCCGAGGTCCTGGAGCGCCTGCGCTGGCTGAACGGAACGGTGGGACCGGCCCTGGGCGAGGCGCTGCGGCGGCTGGGCGGCCTGGACATGAAGAGCCTGATCGCCCAGCAGCTCACCATGGGGGACGAGGGGCACAACCGCAACAAGGCGGGCTCCGCGCTGCTGGCCCGCCTGCTCGCCCCCGCGCTGGCCGAGGGGAGGCTCGCCCGGGACGACCTGGCCCGCGTGCTGCGCTACCTGGCCGACAACGACCTGGCCGTGCTCAACCCCGTGATGGCCGCCTGCAAGGCCCTCCTCGACCCGGCCCACGGCGTGCCGCACAGCACGCTGGTCACCGCCATGGCCCGCAACGGCACCGACTTCGGCATCCGGGTGAGCGGCCTGGGGGACCGCTGGTTCACCGCACCGGCCGAGGTCCCGGTGGGCCTCTTCTTCCCGGGCTTCTCCCAGGCCGACGCCAACCCGGACATCGGGGACTCCACGATCACCGAGTCGGCGGGCATCGGCGCGTTCGCCATGGCGGCGGCACCGGCCATCGTGCAGTTCGTCGGCGGCACGCCCCAGATGGCCATGGAGGCCACCCTGGAGATGTACGAGATCACCGTGGCCGAGAACCCGGCCTGGGCCATCCCGGCGCTGGACTTCCGGGGCGTGCCGACGGGGATCGACATCCGCAAGGTCGTGCGCACCGGAATCACGCCCCGGGTGAACACCGGGATCGCCCACCGCGAGCCGGGCGTGGGGCAGGTGGGGGCGGGCCTGGTGCGCCCGCCGATGGCCTGCTTCGAGGCCGCGCTGGAGGCGGCGGCGGAGGTGTTCGCCTAGCGCCACGGCCGGCGCTCAGGGAGGTGGAGGGCATGCGGTTCGGCAACGCGCACTACTACGTGGGGGACATGGGTCGGGCGCGCGAGGTCTACCGGCAGCTGCTGGACCGCGAGCCGCGCTACAGCGACGACGACTGGACCGAGTTCGCGCTGGACGGGGGCGTGCTGGCGCTCCACCTGCACGCCCGCCGCCCGGAGGTCACGGACAAGACCGAAGTGCGCTACGGGGCGGTGGTCACCGTCGAGGTGGAGGACATCGGGCGCGCCCTGGAGCAGGCCGGGCGCGCCGGCTTCCTGCAGGTCTCGGACATCATGAGCGAGCCCTACGGCAAGCTCGTGAGGATCCAGGACCCGTGGGGGAACCAGGTGGTGCTGCACGAACCGTCGCGGTGACCGGCGGCACCGACCCGCCGCGGTGTCCGGCGGGGAGGCATCCGATGAGGGCTGGCGACAAGTGGGCCACGACAGGAGGTGAATGAGCCGATGGCCGTGGACCTGAGCGGCGTGCGTGTCCTGGACCTCTCGCAGAACTTCAGCGTGGACTCCCCGCCATTTGCCTACTACGACGGCCCCACCATCAAGTGGGTGAAGAAGCTGGCCTTCGAGGGCGTGAACGCCCAGTACATCGCCACCACCAACCACATCGCCACGCACCTGGACAGCCCGCTGCACTTCCACGACCCCGGGCCGGACGTGGCCGGCATCCCCATCGGCCAGCTGGTCGGGCCGGCCTGCATCGTCGACCTGCAGGCCTTCGGGGTCGGCGACTACGGCATCTACGGGCCCGAGCACTTCGAGCAGTGGGAGCGCAAGACGGGGATCACCATCGAGCGCGGGGACATCCTGGTCATCCACACCGGCTACCACGCCTACTACAACGAGGACTGGTCGCCCGCGACCCGGGAGCGCCACGCCGACGCCCGCGCCGACCTCCCGCGCGCCTTCCTGCGCCATCCCGGCCCGCGGGCGGAGTTCTGCCAGTGGGTGCTCGACCGCGGCATCCGCTGGCTGGCCGTGGACGCCATCTCCACCGACCACCCCTTCAACACCAACGTGCGCCGCGCCCGCCCCGACCTCATCCCGGAGGTGGAGCGCGTCATCGGCATGCCGCTCGAGGAGGCCTTCCCCTGGCCGCGGGACTACCAGGCCACCCACACCATGCTCTTCCCCCGCGGCGTCTACCACGTGGAGAACGTCGGCGGCGAGATCGACCGGGTGCTCGACCAGCGTGTGTGGGTGGGCTGCTTCCCCTTCCGGTTCAAGGGGGGTGAGGCGGCCTTCTGCCGGTTCGTGGCCTTCGTCCCGGCCTAGGCCCGTGGGGAGGATGCCCGCCGGGAGGGCCGGCCTGGCTCCACCGCGGCGTTGCCGGGGACGCCGTGCCGGGCCACGGGCGGGAGGCAGCGCGGAGACCTGATCACGGACCGCCCACGCCCGTAGTCCGGCGGGCGCTCCCGAGCCATGACGGCCGAGATCGCGCTGCTCCTCTCGCTCATCGCCGTCGCGCTGGTCCTCTTCTGGTTCGAGTGGATGCCGGCCGACGTCGTCGCGCTCGGCCTCCTCCTCGCTCTCGTCCTCACCGGCCTCCTGCCGCCCCAGGACGCCTTCGCCGGCTTCGGCAGCGAGACGGTGATGATGATCCTGGGGCTGCTCATCCTCACCGCGGCCCTGCTGCGTACCGGCGTCGTCGACCTGGCCGGGCGGACGATCCTGCGTCGCGCTGGCGAGGACCCCCACCGCCTCCTCCTCTTCGTCATGCTGGGGGCTGCAGGCTTGAGCGCCTTCATCAGCAACACCGCCGCCACCGCCTTCTTCCTGCCGGTGACGATGGGCATCGCGGCCCGCCTGCGCGCCAGTCCCTCGCGGCTGCTCATGCCGCTCGCCTTCGCCTCCATCCTGACCAGCTCGGTCACCCTGGTGAGCACCTCCACCAACCTGGTGGTGAGCGGGCTCATGACCCGCTACCGCATGGCCCCCCTGGGGATGTTCGAGCTGGCCCCGGTGGGCCTGCCCGTGGCGCTCGTCGGCCTGGCCTACATGTGGGTCCTGGGCCGCCGCCTCATCCCGGACCGCACGCCCCCCGACGAGCTGGAGGACTTCGGGCTGCGTCCCTACCTGACCGAGGTACTGGTCCTGCCGGACTCCCCGCTCGTCGGCAAGACGCTCGAGGAGGCGGGGTTGGGGCGCGACCTCGACCTCACCGTCCTCCGCGTCGTGCGGGGCCCCGAGGAGCAGTACCTGCGGGCGCAGGCCCGCACGCGGCTGCAGCCCAACGACATCCTGCTGGTCCAGGGGCGGCGCGAGGACATCCTCAAGGTGAAGGACCGGGCGGGGATCGAGATCAAGCCCGAGGTCCACCTGCCGCTCGCCGGCCAGAGCGAGAACGGCGTGGGGATCGCCGAGGTCATCCTCCTCCCGGGGTCGACACTGGTGGGCCGCACCCTCAAGACCTTCCGCTTCCGGGAGCGCTTCGGCCTGCAGGTGCTGGCGATCCACCGCCACGACGCCGTGCTCGTGCGGAAGCTCAGCGACGTGCGGCTGCGCGTGGGGGACGTCCTGCTGGTCCAGGGACGGCTGCGCGACGTGGCCGCCATCGCCGGCCGCCACACCTTCCGCATCCTGGGGCCCGTGGAGGACCGCCGGCCCCTCGTGCACCGGGCCCCTCACGCCGTCCTCATCTTCGTGGCCACGCTGGCCGCCGCGACCGCGGGGGTGCTGCCGCTCCCGGTGGCGGTACTGGCCGGGGCGCTGCTGGCCTTCCTCACCCGCTGCCTGACGCCGGAGGAAGCCTACCGCGAGGTGGAGTGGAAGGTGATCGTCCTCATCGGCAGCCTGCTGGCGGTGGGGCACGCCATGGAGACCACCGGCGCGGCGCGCTACCTGGCCGGCCTGATCACCTCGGCCGTCGGGCACGCCGACCCGCTGTGGCTGCTCGGCGGCTTCTTCGCCCTGACCGTACTGCTCACCCAGCCGATGTCGAACCAGGCCGCCGCCATCGTCGTCCTGCCGGTGGCGGTGCAGACGGCGGTGCAGCTCGGCCTGAACCCCCGGGCGTTCGCCGCGATGATCGCCGTGGCGGCGAGCACGTCGTACATCACCCCGCTGGAGCCCTCCTGCCTGATGGTCTACGGCCCCGGGCGCTACCGCTTCTCGGATTTCGTGCGGGTGGGCGGCCTGCTGACGATCCTGATCTTCGCCGTGGCCGTGCTCCTCGTCCCCCGGGTGTGGCCGCTGGTCCCGCCGCGGCCGTAGCCGGCCGCACTCCGGGTCGTCAGCCGGTGTTGTCCGGGAGGCGGTCCAGGAACTGCTGGATGTGCTCCAGGTAGCGGGGCACGTCGGTGAGGGCCTCCGCCGCTGCGGCGTGCACCTTCGCGGGGTCCACCTCGTTGTACTCGTGCGCCAGCCGGTTGCGCAGGCCGGCGGCCCGGGCGATCCGGCGTGCAAAGTCGGCGGGGAGGACGTCCAGCTCGGCGAGCTTCAGGAACGACTCGTGAAAGTCCTTCGGGGCCACCCCACGCAGCTCCACGGCCAGGTGGTAGTTGATGTCGAGCATCCTCCCGATCAGGCGCTCCAGCAGCCGCTCCGTGGCCAGCTGCGCCTCGAGGCGCGCCAGGTACTCCTGGAGCGTCAGGCGGGCGAGCGGCTGCAGGCGCACGAGGTCCTCGGCGATCAGCGTGATCTTCCGCTGGACGACGTCCCGGTCAACCGGCATGGGCGGCGAGCCGTCGGACCAGGGCCCGGGTGGCCTGCGCCTCCAGATGGAGGTAGGGCAGGTACTCGCTGAAGCGTCGAAAGGCGTAGACGCGGTACCAGCGGAAGGTCCGCTCGTCGCCGTAGAGCAGGACGGCCGTCTCGAAGATCCGGCAGAGGAAGAGCGGATCCGCCCGTGAGACGAGCGCGAGGTCCACGTCGGCGGTGGCGAAGACGTCGGCTAGGTCGGCCGTCAGGCGACCCAGGTCCTGCAGGGAGAGGTCCACGCCCGGTTCAGGCAGCACCGCCACGTCGAGATCGCTGCCCGCGTGGGTGCGGCCGGTCACCGCCGACCCGAAGGTCAGGATGAGACGGAGCCGGTGGCGCTGCGCCACCTGCGCCAGGCGCTCACGCTGGTCGGGCGTCAGGGCGAGAGTCGTGGCGTGCCGCATGGGACGGACCGGCTGGATGCTAGAGGAGGGTCGCACCCAGGGTCAAGGCGTGTCGCTCACGGCCTGGTCGGCCGCGGCGTGGTCGGTCCCGGCCTGGTCGGTCCCGGCACGTAGCGCAGGAGGGCGCCCACCCCTTCGTAGGGGCGCAGCGCTTCCGCCGCCGTCCCCGTGACGACCTCGAGCGCGGCGCCGCTCTGCTGGGCCAGGAGCGGGAGCACCTGCGGCACGGGCGCCACCTCGACCGGCCCGCCGCAGGTCGGGCAGCGGTCGTGGGGCGCGGCGGCCACGTAGCCGCACACCTGGCACCGCCACACCTCGCCGCCGACGTCGCGGTCCGCCACCACCACCATCGCCTGCTCCTGGACGAGGACCCCGACGGTGGGCGCGCGGCCCAGCACCCCGGACCCGGCGCCGGCGGCGTCGAGGAGCCGCCGTACCACCTCGGCCTCGTGCCGGTGTTCCGCCTCGACCGCTACCGGCAGGGTGCGCCCCACGATCTCCGGGACCCCGGCGTCGGGCGAGAGGTGGACCTGGGCGACGAGCCGCCCCCGCACGGGGTCGGGGAGCAGGTCCCGGACCGCGCCGACCGCCTCCGGGGGACCGGCCAGGACGAGCCGCTCGATGCCCAGGTCGCGCATCCACTGCGCCGTCGCGCCGGCCGCGCCGAGCCAGAAGCGGCGGACGTGGTCCTCGACCCGCGCGACGAACGTGTCCCGCTGGCTGCCCCGGGTGGCCGCCGTGCCCAGCCGCTGCGCGAAGGAGGGCGGGCGCCCGGCTTTGAAGCGCCAGTCGCTGGTGTCCAGTTCCAGCGTCTCCTCGGAGACGACCGCCGTGCGGCCCAGGTAGGCGACCAGCAACCGGGCCCGCTCCCGGTCCACGGCCAGGATGGCATAGGGGTTGTACTCCTCCAGGGCCCAGAGCAGGGGCACGACGTCCGGGCGGCCGTAGCTCAGGCGGTTGGCCAGCGGGAACGGCAGCACGCGCTCCTGCCACAGCCCGTCGGCGGCGAAGAGGGCGAGCCCGCGCCCTCCCGGCGGACGGGTCTCGACGTGGGCCAGGACCCGCTCGGTGAGCGGGGCCAGTACCTTCGCCGTCTCCCGGGGCTGGTGGTCCACCAGGTCGCGCAGGGCGTTGCGCAGCCAGATGCGGTAGGCGGGGTGCGTCGACTGGTGCTCGGGCTTGGTGGGGTCGACGTCGAGGTAGAGCGAGAGCACGTCCTGACGCTCGCTGCGGACCAGAGCGCGGAGCTCGGGAGGGAGGTCCATCCGTGGCCTCCTTTCATCGAACTGGGGAGTGGCCGTGGCACGGGCATGGGCGAGCGGCCCTCCCACCTCCGAACTTTCCCGTTGGACCCGGGCCTGGAGCGGCCGCGGGGCGCCATCTCCCCCTTCACCCTACTCCGCTGCGTCCGCCGGTGCCCACCCTGCCCCAGAACGCCCGAGGGGCCGGACCGCTCCGGCCCCTCGGGCTCTCCCGCGCCCCCCGCCCCGCGTCACTCCACCACGATCACGCCCTTCATGCCCTCGGGGACGTGCACGATGCACCAGTACTCGTACCGCCCCTTGCGAGTGAAGGTCAGGCTGAACCGCTTGGGGAGGCTCGCTGGCGCGGCCGGCGGGTAGAGGACGCCGGAGTTGGCGTAGCCGGTCCCGCTGTAGGTCTGGCTCCTGGTCGGCCGGGCCACCTTGGGGTTGAGCAGCAGCCGCGGCGGGCCCTGGGCCTGGGGCTGCGGCAGGACGAACTCCGGCGGCTGCTGGCCTCCCAGGAAGGTCACCGTGTGGATCTCAAAGTTGTCGGCCATCGTCCAGGTGACGGTGGTACCCACGCGGACCCGCAACGGCTGGGGGGTGAACCGCAGGATGGAGTAGCCCGCCCGGACGTCCCCGACCATGGGGACGGTCACGGTCCGCCCGGCGCGGGTCGGCCGGTACTTCGCCCAGGCGGCCTGGCCGGCGCGGATCGTGGCCGCCTGCTCGGCGCGGGCCTGCCGGAGCACCGCCTCCGGCGAGCCGGTGGCCCGCTCGCGCACGACCACCCGCCCCGACATGGCCGGACCGTGGAGGATGCACACGTACTCGTAGGTCCCGGCCTTGGTGAAGGTCAACTCGTAGGTGAAGGGCCGGGACGCCCCCGGACCCATCGGGGGCGTACCGGAGTTCCGGTAGCCCGTCCCGTCGTACGTGCGCGGGCCCACCGGGAAGAAAACCTCCGGGTTGAAGTAGGTCCGGCCGCCCTCGTGGACCTCGATGGCCGGCGGCCGCTGCCCGCTGGTGAACGCCACGTTGTGGAAGCCCTCGAACTGCCAGCGCACGGTGTCGCCCACGGCGACTTCGACCGTGCGCGGGAAGAAGGCGTTGGCCACGACCGCCCTGTCCTTCGTCCCCCCACCGGCGAGCACCGTCCAGGTTCGTGCACCGCCCTGCGTCGCCCGGGCCGCTGTGGACAGCGAGCCCACCAGCAGTACCAGGCTCACCACGATGAGCCATCGTCGCATTCCCACCACGCCTTTGGCGTCTGTTGATACCTCGTGTGCGCCACCTCGAACCCCATTCGGCCTCTTCAGGTATCGTGACAGCCACCCAACCGGCTGCCCGACCTCTCACCCCCTCCCGCCGACGACGACGGTGCCGTACATCCCCTGGAGGGGGTGGAGCAGGCACAGGTAGCGGTACGTCCCCGCCCGGCGGAAGAGGAAGGTGTAGCTCCCACCCGGGGCGAGGGTTTTCGAGTCCCAGACCCCGTCCAGGCTCGTGGCGGTATGCGGCACCTGCCCCCGGTTCACCCACCGCACCCGCTGGCCCGGACGGACGGTCAGCACCGCCGGGACGAAGTAGTTGTCCTTCGTCTCGACGACCTGCGCGTCGTCGCCGACCCCGACCGCCCGGCCGCCGTCGCTGCCCCCCACGCGGCCGCGGTCCACCACCCAGACGGCGAGGGCAAGGGCGAGCACACCCAGGGACACGACAAGGACCGGCAGAGCCCTTCGCACACCACGCGCTCTTCGATTGACGTCCTGGGGAACCTGTTGCGCCGCAGGGCCCAGCAGGTGCCTTCCCATCATACGCCCCGGGCGGCCAATCTCCTCCCTCGCCCGCTCCTGACGTCGCTCCCGCGCCGCCGATCCGACACCTCCCTCCGGCCCCTGAAGGTAGCGGCCGACCTTAGCACAATCCTTAGCACGGCCCTTTAGCGTGGACGGGGCAGCAGGGACGAGGAGCCAGCCGGGGCCGACCGCGAAACTCATCCCCGGCACCGGCATGCCGACGGGCGCCGTCAATCAGGCTGCACGGAGGTGATCTGGCGATGTGTGGACCCATCGTGATGGAGGCGGTGCAGCGGCAGGTAGACCGGCGCGGCTTCCTGCGGGCCGCCGGGACGGCCGTGGCCGCGGCCGCCGTCGCGCGCCTGGCCGCACCGGCCGAAGCCCTGGCGGCCCCGCGGACGCTGCGCATCACCCGCATGCAGGACCTCACCCACACCCTCAAGCCGACCTTCCCCACCTTCAGCGGCCAGCCTGCCCTGAAGGCCGACGTCGCCGTGACGGTAAAGAAGGACGGCTACTACGGGCTCAACCTCAGCTACTGGGAGCACGTGGGGACGCACATGGACGCCCCGGCCCACTTCGGTGAGGGGGCCCCGACGGTGGACCAGGTGGCGGTGGGCACGCTCTTCGCCCCGGTGGCCGTCGTGCACATCCACGAGCGGGCCGCCCGTGACCCCGACACGCGCCTGACGGTGGACGACCTCCGGGCCTGGGAGCGCCGCTACGGGCGGCTGCCCCGTGGGGCGGCGGTCTTCATGCACAGCGGGTGGGAGCGCCGCGCCGGCAGCGCGCAGGCCTTCCGCAACCCGGACGCGGCCGGGGTAATGCACTTCCCCGGCTTCCACCCGGACGCCGCCGCCTTCCTCCTGCACGAGCGCGACGTCGTGGGCATCGGCGTGGACACGCTCAGCCTGGACTTCGGGGCGTCGAAGGACTTCAAGACCCACACGACCTGGCTGCCGGCCGGGCGGTGGGGCCTGGAGAACCTGGCCAACCTCGCCGCCATCCCGCCGGCGGGGGCCTGGGTCTTCGTCGGGGCGCCCAAGGTCGTCGCCGGCTCGGGCGGGCCGACGCGGGTGGTGGCCATCTGGTAGATTGCTGTGTGGGGCGTCGTGGCCCGTCCACCAGTGACCACGCCATGGACGAGGGGACGATACCATGGACGAGGGGAGGAGAGGAATGTCGTTGCGGCTCGCCGCCGTCGTTGCCGTGCTGATCCTGCTGCTCGGAGGGAGCGCGCCCGGACCGGCCGGGGCACAGGCGTTTCGGGGGATCTCGCTCTCGACCCCGTACCCCAGCCAGACGGTGCGGGGAGACGAGCCCATCAGCCTGCCGCTCACCGTCCGCAATCACGGCCTGCCGCCGCAGACCGTGACGATCCGGGTGGAGCAGGCAGCGCCCGGCTGGAAGGCGACGATCCTCGGCGGAGGACGGCCCGTCGGGGCCGTGCACGTCCTGCCCGACGGTGAGGCCTCGCTCACTCTCCGGCTGGAGCCCCCGGCCCACGCGCGCGCCGGCACCTATCGCTTCCGCCTCGTCGCCCAGGGGGAGCGCGGTCAGGCGGTGCTGCTGCTGGCACTCACGCTGGGGCAGGTCTCGCCGGCGCGGCTGCGCCTGACGCCCGAGCTGCCCTCCCTCAGCGGCCCCGCCACAACCACCTTCCGCTACCGCGTCACGCTGGAGAACCAGAGCGCCCAGGACCTCCTGGTGAACCTGGAGGCCGAAGCGCCCCGCGCCTTCCAGGTGACGTTCCAGTCGGTGGGGCAGCAGGTGAGTAGCCTGCCGGTCAAGGCGGGGGAGTCGAAGGACCTCGACGTGGAGGTCTCCATGCCCCGGCGCACCCCGGCCGGACGCTACCAGGTACGGGTGCGGGCCGTGGCCGGCGACGCCCGGGCGGAGACGACGCTGGGCGTGGAGGTGACCGGCCGGCCCGACCTCTCCATCACCACCCCGGACGAGCGCCTCTCCGGACGGGCCACGGCGGGGCGCACGAACGCCATCAAGCTCGTGGTGAAGAACCAGGGCAGCGCCGTGGCGCGCAACGTCGAGCTCACCGCCAGCCCGCCCAGCGGGTGGGAGATCACCTTCGAGCCGGAGCGCATCGACCAGATCCCGCCGGACGGGGAACGCGAGGTGGTGATGAGCGTGCGCCCGGCCGCCAAGGCCGTCGCCGGTGACTACATGGTGACCCTCACCGCCAACACCGGTGGGGAGTCCAAGTCGGCGGACTTCCGCATCACGGTGTACACCTCCACCCTGTGGGGGCTCACCGGCATCCTCCTCGTGGCCGTGGCCCTCAGCGTGGTGGGGCTGGCCGTGGCTCGCTACGGGCGGCGGTGAGCCTCCGGCGGTGAGCACGCTACCTCACCCCGCTCCCGTCATCGAGGCGCGGGGGCTCAGCAAGCGTTACGGTGCGACGGTGGCGGTCGACCACCTCGACCTGGCCGTCCACGCCGGCGAGGTCTTCGGCATGCTCGGGCCCAACGGCTCGGGGAAGACGACGACGATCCTCATGCTCCTCGGGCTGACCGAGCCCACCGCCGGGGAGGCCCGCGTCCTCGGGCACGACCCGGTGCGGGAGCCGCTGGAGGTGAAGCGCCGGGTCGGCTACATGCCCGACTCGGTCGGCTTCTACGACGAGCTAACCGGTCGGGAGAACCTGCGCTACACCGCCCGCCTCAACGGCCTCCCCCGGGCGGAGGCCGAAGCGCGCATCGCCGAGGTGCTGGAGCGCATGGGCATCGCCGACGTCGCCGACCGACCGGTGGCCACCTACTCCCGCGGCATGCGCCAGCGCCTGGGATTGGCGGATGTCCTGCTCAAGCGCCCCCAGGTGGCCATCCTGGACGAGCCCACCATCGGCCTCGACCCGGAGGCCGCCCTGGAGTTCCTCGGCCTCATCCGCGGGCTGCGTGCGGACGGGATCACCATCCTCCTGAGCAGCCACCTCCTCCACCAGGTCCAGGCGGTCTGCGACCGGGTGGGCCTCTTCCACCGCGGCCGCATGGTGCTGGAGGGGCGGGTGGAGGAGCTCTCCGCCCGGGTCCTGGGGGGCGCCTACCGGGTGCGGCTGGCCACCGACGGCCCGGACCTGGAGGGCGTGCTGGCTCAGGTGCCCGGTGTCGTGCGCGTGCGCCGGGACGGGCCGGGCCGCTACCTCCTGGAGGCGCAGCGTGACTGCCGCGCCGAGGCCGCCCGCCGCGCGGTGGCCGCCGGGGCCCAGCTCCTGGAGCTGAGCCTGGAGCAACTGGGGCTCGACGAGGTCTACGCCCGCTACTTCGAGGAGGCCCGTGATGGCCGTCAGCACTGAGACCCCGCCCACCGTCGCCCCGCCCGTGGGGCGCCAGCGCGCCGGCTCCCCCTGGACAGGCCTCGGGGCGGTCGCCCTGAAGGAGCTGGCCGACCACCTCTCCAGCGTGCGGATGCAGCTGCTCGAGGGGCTGATGTTCCTCGTGGCGCTCGGGACGGTCTACTCCGCCATCCAGAACCTGCGCACCACCGTCGCCGAGGACCCTTTCCTCTTCCTCAAGCTCTTCACCGTGGCCCAGGAACCCCTCCCCTACTCCTTCGTCGCCTTCCTCGGCTTCCTCATCCCCCTCACCGCCATCGCGCTGGGCTTCGACGCGGTGAACGGCGAGCACAACCGCCGCACCCTCAGCCGCGTGCTGGCGCAGCCGATCTACCGGGACGCGCTGCTGTTCGGCAAGTTCCTGGCCGCGCTCGGCACCATCGCCCTGGTCGTGCTGGCGCTGTGGCTGCTTGTCACCGGGCTCGGCATCTTCCGCCTGGGCGTGGTACCGAGCGGTGAGGAGGTGGCCCGCGGCCTCCTCTACGTAGCGGCCACCGTCGCCTACGCCGGCATCTGGCTCGCGCTGGCGCAGCTCTGTTCGGTGACCTTCCGCCAGCCGGCCACGTCCGCCCTGGCCGCGATCGCGGTCTGGCTCTTCTTCGCCATCTTCTGGGACATCATCGCCGGGATCATCGCCTCGGTGCTCCGCCCGCCCCTCGACCCGCTCAGCGAGCTGGCCCACGCCCAGTGGCGGCTGTGGCTCTCCCGCCTCTCCCCCAACACCCTCTACGCCGAGGTGGTGGTCACGCTGCTCAACCCCGAAGTCCGCGCCCTGGGCCCCGTCCTCATCACCCAGCTCGAGCGGGCGCTGCTCGGCGCTCCCCTGCCGCTCGGCCAGAGCCTCCTCCTCTCCTGGCCGCAGTTCACCGGGCTGATCGCGGCGATGGTGCTCATCTTCGCGGCGACCTACGTGCAGTTCCAGCGGCAGGAGGTGCGAGCCTGACCGTCCCCTCTGCCTGACGTCCCCTCTGCCTGACCGTCCGCCGCCGCCCGGCCGTCGTCAGCCGTCGCCAGCATACCGAACGGAACTGGGTCCGGACCCAGTTGACGCACGAACGGCGTCAGGCGCGTACGAGCGGCCGCACACGCCCTCGGAGCGGCGGAACCTGCGCTCGGCCGACGACGTCTCCTACGCCAGGTGGCGGGTCAGGACCTGGCGCAGGGTGTCCAGGTCCGGCGCGACCGGCTCGGGCAGCGCGACGCCGCGCCGGAGGACGTCGGGGTCCTTGAGGCCGTGGCCGGTGAGGACGCAGACGACGAGGCTCCCGCGCGCCAGCCCGCTGACAGCCAGGCGCTCCACCCCCGCGTAGGCGGCGGCGGAGGCCGGTTCCACCAGCAGGCCTTCCTCCTCGGCCAAAGCGCGCTGCGCCTGCAGGATGGCCCCGTCGCTCACTGCGAGCACCTGCCCGCCGCTCTCGGCCACCGCCCGCCGCGCACCGTCCCAGCTGACGGGATGGCCGATCCGGATGGCGCTGGCCACCGTCTCCGGTTGCGGGACGGCCTCGCCCCGCACCAGGGGGGCGGCACCCTCGGCCTGCACGCCCACCATCCGCGGGAGCGTGGCGATACGGCCCGCCGCCTGAAAGGCCCGGAACCCCTGCCAGTAGGCGGTGATGTTCCCCGCGTTGCCCACCGGAAGGACGACGACGTCCGGGGCCCCCTCCAGGGCCTCGCAGAGCTCGAAGGCCGCTGTCTGCTGGCCCGCCAGCCGGTCGGGGTTGAGCGAGTTCACCACCGCAACGGCGAGCTCGGCGGCCAGGGCCCGCACGGCCGCCATCGCCGCGTCGAACCCCGCCTGCACCAGCACGAGGCGCGCCCCGTGCGCCGCGACCTGGGCCAGCTTGCCGACGGCGACCCCCTCGGCCGGCAGCAGGACCAGACAGGGCAGCCTCGCTCGGGCCGCGTAGGCGGCCGCCGAAGCGGCCGTATTTCCGGTGGAGGCGCAGAGGACTCCGCGGGCACCCCTTTCCAGCGCACGGGAGACAGCGACCGTCATCCCCCGGTCCTTGAAGGATCCGGTCGGGTTGGCGCCTTCCACTTTGAAGAAGAGGCGCAGGCCCAGATGCGGCCCCAGGCGGGTCGAGGGCACCAGCGGCGTATTCCCCTCCAGCAGCGTGATGACCGGGGTCCGGGATGAGACGGGGAGGAAGTCGCGGTAGGCTTCGATGACGCCCGGCCAGCCCATGGTGCTTCCCTTCGCCCGCCGACGCGGAAATCCCCGCAGAACGCGGAAGGGAGCGCCGCCGCCCCCTTCCCTCGCGCAGGTGCGACCTCCGGCCGGTGAGCGGGCGTGTGACCTCCGGCCGGTGAGCGGCCGGACGCTGGCCGGCCGGGCGCCTAGAGTCCCAGCAGCTTCATTCCCTGCAGCGCCGCCCATAGCGCGGCCACGCTGCCCACCGCCACCCCCACGGCCTTGAGTCCGAACTCGAGCTCCTCGCGCAGCGAGGCGGCGTCGGCCTGGACCTCGGACCGGGATCGTTCCAGCACGGCGTCACCCTCCCCTGGGACGCCTCCCGGTGGCCTCTTCGGCAGCCCGGCCATCTCGTGATGCGAGACCCGCGGCTTTGCGCGCTCGAATCGCTTCGAGGTTGCCCTTGTCGGAGGCTGGTCCCACCCTCCCTATGCCCGCTGGCCGAGGTCGCGTAGACGAGACCCCAGGCGCCGAGCTCATCAGCCGGGGAAGCCGTGTCTCCCGTAGAGCCTGACGAAGTAGGCCAGCGTGATCTCGCGGCGCTTCACCAACCCCTCGGGCGTGCGCTCGAAGAGGGTGACTACCTCGTCGCCGCCCGAGCCAATGGGCTGCACCAGCCGCCCACCGAGGGCCAGCTGTTCGGCGAGGGGCTGGGGCACACGGGGGAAGGCGGCCGAGACCAGGATCGCCTCGAAGGGCGCCTCCCCAGGCAGTCCCTCGGTACCGTCGCCGACGATTACCACGGCGTTGCGGATACCCTGGCGCGCCAGGTTCGCCCGGGCAGTGGCGGCGATGTCGGGCCAGCGCTCCACGCTCCACACCATGCGGCTGAGCCGGGCCAGCAGCGCGGTCTGGAAGCCATACCCGGTCCCGATCTCCAGGACTTTCTCTGACCCGGTGAGCTGGAGCGCCTCGATCATCCTGGCGATCAGGGAGGGCTGGGTGGTGACCTGGCCGTGCGGGATGGGCAGCGGCTGGTCGGTGTAGGCGAGGTGGACCAGTTCCGGAGGGACGAACGCGGCCCGCGGGATCTCCCTGAAGGCCTGGAGTAGCGCCGTGTCGCGCACCCCTTCGGCCGTGAGCACCCGAACAAGATCTTCGGGCGTGCCGGTCACGCCTCAAGCGTACCGGGTGCGCACTGGTCGGGGCGCCCGGATTCGAACCGGGGACCTTCTGCTCCCAAAGCAGACGCGCTTCCAGGCTGCGCTACGCCCCGACCCCGCCGCGAGTATAGCACGACCGCCGCGGCACGGAGGGGAGCGGACCGGAGGCGGGAGGCGCATCCGGGCCCGGCAAGGCCGACGGCGCTAGTACGCCAGGCGCCAGCGGACGCCGAGGACGCGCGCCAGGACCGTCAGCGTGAACGGGTGCGGGTGCGCGACCGGCACGACCGCCGTCCACGCTGGCGGGCGGAGCCGCACCACCCGCCCGTCGCGCGGCGCCGGCAGCCCGGCGTCCCGTCCGAGCACTGTCCAGCGCACCTCCACCTCCACGCCGGTGATGCGCGCGTAGGCCGGGCAGTGGGGCACGACCCGGAGCGTGATCGCCCGCCGGAACTCACCGCGCGGTAACGCCTCAGGCTCGGACACCTCCGTCCGCACCTGGACGCAGTAGACCATCGCCTCCTCCTCCCACGCCCGATACGCCGTCGGTGGGAGATGCCGGCGGACGGCCGGCGACGCCCACGATGACGGCGGGCCCTGCGCTTCCACGTGCAGCGCGTAGCCGCGGACGACCCTCCGGCCTAGGTCGACGGTGAACGCGGCCTCGCCCCCCGATGGGAGCCGGGCCGCGACCGCCACCCGCAGGGGGGCCGGGAGGTCAGGCAGCGCGCCACCACCGGCGGCGCTGCGCCACGTCTCGCTCGGGCCACCACCCCACGCGGGGGCAGGGCGTCCTCGAGGCGTGACCACGACGACGACCTCGGACGCCGGCTGGGCCCCCAGGTTGCGCACCGTTCCCCGGAGGCGGATGGTCTGGCCCACCTCCTCGCGCAGGTTCACCACCGCGAGCTCGAGACCGCAGCGCGTGCCCACCGGGGGTCCGGTGGGTGGAGGGTCCAGCGACCCAGCCGTCGCCACCGCGATCGACGAGTCCGGGGTGGACGCCGGGGCCGGCGCCGAGACGAGCCCGGGCTGGCCGGGGGCCAGCGCCGGTCCAGAGGGAGGGGCCACTCCACCGAGGACCAGTACCAGGCCCGAGACGAACCCGAGCACGCACAGGACCGGCGCCGGCACCCCTCGGGTCCGTCGCGCACCCGCCACGCAGGC
The DNA here is from genome assembly GCA_031081585.1 of Armatimonadota bacterium. Classification (NCBI taxonomy): domain Bacteria; kingdom Bacillati; phylum Armatimonadota; species Armatimonadota bacterium. Next base: position 9,741 of record JAVHLY010000022.1, on the reverse strand, counting down.
CTTGCCTCCGCGGCCGGCCCTGTCTGCCGCGCCGACGCGCGTGTGGACGCCCGTCAGGAAACTCACATCCCAGAGATCGGCAAGGGACGCTGAGATTTCGGGGGTGAACGGAGCCAGCGCTGTCCTCGGACGCTGTCGCCGAGGGGCGGCTTGGTCGTTCTTCAGGTCGTCCCTGCGGTGGCCATCGCCGCCAGGAACTCGGCCTCGGCACGGCGCGCTCGCTGCGCCAGGCCGGTCGCGCGCGTCTTGGCCGCGGCCCGCTCCAGAGGATCTCCCACCTGTTCGAGGTGGACCAGGGCCACCTGCACCGCCGCGTCCGCCGCCGCCCGTGCGAGCGCGATCCCGCCGACCAGTCCGGCCAGCGCGGCCGGTGGCCGTGCGGTGAGGCGGCCGTAGGCCTGGAGCGCCAGGTCGATCGTCCGGGCGGCCCCTTCAGCGGTCTGCAGGAGCGTCTCGACGCTCCCCGGCGCGGCGGCCAGCTGCTCGAAGCGGCGGCGCTCCTCCTCGACCCGGCCCGCCAGCGCGGGTAACTCTCCCTCCGGCCCGGGCCGTTCGCCCCGCCGGCGCCCCTCGGCCTCCTGGACCGGGCCCACTGCCCGAATCCCCATGGCGACGAGCGCCGCGGCGAGTGCTGCCGCGACGGCCGTCGCACTCTCCGCTCCCGGCGCTCCGGGCGGAGTGGCCAGGGCCTCCAGGTAGGCACGCAACGGGAGGTCCACCGTCACATCAGGACTTTACCCTGCGGGTGCCGAACTCTCTGGTGGCCCATGCCCACCGACCTTCAGGCCCTCCTCGACGCCGTCATCGACGCCTTCCTGGCCTTCTATCCGGCCTATGCCGCCGGGTTGGGGCTGCACCAGCACGACGGCCAGCCCGGCGACCTCTCCCCGGAAGCCGTGGACGCCCGGGTGCGGGACCTCCGCACCTTCGACCGCCGGCTGGCGGAGGTCGCCCTGGACGCCCTGAGCCCGCAGCAGCGTCATGAGCTGGCGCTGGTCCACGCCGCCGTGCGCTACGAGCTCTTCGAGTGGACGGAGTGGCGGCAGCACACCTCCAGCCCCATCGTGGCCAGCTACCCGCTGGACGTGACCCTCTACCTCAAGCGCGACTACGCCCCGCTTGCCGAGCGCGTGCGCGCGCTCACCCGTCACCTGGAGGGGGTGGGGCCGTACCTGGAGGGGGCGCGTCGCCACCTCACCGAGCCCGTGCCCCGACCACACCTGGAGACCGCGCGGGAGATCTACCGCGGCCACCTCGCCTTCTTCGAGGAGACGGTGCCGACCGCGGTGCGGGACGTCCCCGAGGAGGTGCGCGGGGCCTGCCTGCGCGCCGCCGCCTCTGCCGCCGCGGCCGTCCGGCGGTTCCTGGCGTGGCTCGACGAGGTGGCCGCGCCGCGGGCGGTGGACGCCTTCGCCATCGGCGAGACCACCTACCGCCGCATGCTCGAGACCGGAGAGCTGCTCGACCTGCCCCTCGACCGCCTGGTGGCGGTCGGGGAAGCGGAGCTGGAGCGGCTCAGCGAGGCGGTGGCGCGCACCGCTGCCGAGCTCGACCCGCACGCCACGCCGCACGAGGTGCTGCGCCGGCTGGCCCGGGACCACCCGCCGGAGGCGGAGCTGCTGGAGGCCACGCGCCGCACCCTGGAGGAGCTGCGGGCTTTCCTGGCGGCGCGGGGGATCGTCACGCTCCCGGACGCCCACCCGCGCGTGGAGGAAACGCCGCCCTTCGCCCGCTGGGCCTTCGCCATGATGGACACGGCGGGGCCCTTCGAGGAGCGGGCCACCGAGTCGTACTACTACGTCACGCCGCCCGACCCGGCCTGGCCGCCCGAGCAGCGGGAGGAGTGGCTCTCGGAGTTCGCCTACCATTCGCTGCGGGCCACGAGCATCCACGAGGCCTACCCCGGGCACTTCGTCCACTTCATGCACGTCCGCCGGATCCCCTCGCGCGCGCCCCGCATCTTCACCAGCTACGCCTTCGTCGAGGGGTGGGCCCACTACTGCGAGGAGATGATGGCCGAGGTCGGGGTGGATCCCGACCCGCGCTTCCGGCTGGGCGTGCTGACCGGAGCGCTCGTGCGGGTGGTCCGCTTCCTGGTCTCCATCGGCATGCACACCCGCGGGATGACCCTGGAGGAGGCCCGCCGCCTCTTTATGGAGCGCGCGTTCCTGGAGGCGCTGCCGGCGTCCAAGGAAGCGCAGCGCGGCACCTTCGACCCCGGGTACCTGTACTACACGCTGGGGAAGCTCGCGCTGCGCAAGCTGCGCGAGGACGTGCAGCGGGAGCAGGGGGCGGCCTTCTCGCTGCGTGCCTTCCACGACCGCCTGCTGGCGCTGGGCGCGCCGCCGCTGGCGCTGGCGCGCCGGGCGCTGCTGGCGCACGACGACGGCCGCCTCCTCTGAGGAGGGGGCCCGGGCGACGGTCGGAGCGCGCGGGCCGGAGCGTATGCCCTGCGGGACGCGACGTGCTGAGACCAGAGCCCGCCCGAGGTGGGACGGATGGAGTTCGGCGTGCAGATCGAGCCGCAGTTCGGGTTCACCTACGAGGCGGTCACCACCATCGCCCGGGAGGCGGAGCAGGCCGGCTACACCCACCTGTGGGTGACCGACCACTTCTTCCTCACCCCCGCCGAGCCGGACCGCCCGTGCCTGGAGGCCTGGACGCTGCTGGCCGCCCTCTCCCAGCGCACCACCCGGGTGCGCCTGGGGCCGCTGGTCACCGCCCAGTCCTACCGCCAGCCCAGCCTGCTGGCGGAGATGGCGGCCACCGTGGACGTCATGAGCGGCGGCCGGCTGGAGTTCGGGATCGGCACCGGGTGGAAAGAGGCGGAGTACCTGGCCTATGGCTACCCGTTCCCGCCGGCGCCGGTGCGGGTGGAGCAACTGCAGGACGCGCTGGAGATCGTGCGGGCGATGTGGACGCAGGAGCGCGCCACAGTCCGCGGCCGCCACTACCAGGTGTAGTCGAAGCGCTGGTGGACGAGCTGCTGCGGGGCCGGGGCCTGTCGCCGGAGGAGACGGCCCGCCGCCTGCGCGGGGGGACGGTGGGCACGCCGGACGCGGTGCGGGAGCGCCTTGCAGCCTACCAGGCGCTCGGCATCGCCCAGGTCATCTTCCTCTTCCCCTACGGACGGGAGTGGGAGATGCTGGGCCTGCTCGCCGAGGAAGTCCTGCCCGCCTTCACCACCGCCCGCGCCTAACCGGAGGCTTCGCCCCCGTCCGATCCTTCTCCATAGGCCGGAGCCGGAGCCGCCGGGGCAGGCGCCGCCGACCCCTGTGTGGACTCGCCGGCGGGTCGGGGGGCCGAAGCCCGGCCAGCGGCCGAAGCCCGGGCGGCCGGAGGCCGGGCCGGCGCGCCCGAGGGGGACGCCGCCGCAGGGGCCGGAGCGGTCCCCCCGCCGGCCGCCCGTGCCGCCGGCGCCGGCTTCGCCGCCGCCTCGCGCTGGAGTTCGGTCACCCGCGGGGGCCGCTCCTCCTCCCGGCCCAGGAAGTCCGCCGCCAGCTGGCGACGCAGGAAGGTCTTGATCTCCTCGATCCGCGCCGGCTCCCCGGCCATGGCCTGCTCCACGGCCTCCCGGTTGACCCGGTAGCTGACCAGGCGCTGCCCGTCCGAGAGCTGCACGAAGGGATGGTGCTTGGAGTCCTCCAGGACGAGGACTTTGACGTGCAGCCCCAGGTCGCGTACCACGGGCAGCGCGACGTGCTCGTACACCCAGCGCCGCTTCCCCTCCAGCGCCTGGCCCGGGCTGTCGATGGTGGAGGCCACGGTCTTGCCGGGCATGGGCGGCACCGGCGCGGGGCGCTTGCCGGTGGCGGCGGCCCGGCGCTTGGCGATCTGCTCGTTCACCTCGATGGCGAAGTCGACCAGGGCGGCCAGGAACATGAAGGCGTAGATGATGAACACGGCCAGGGTGAGCGACCAGTAGCGCAGGAAGCCGCTGAGGTCCACGTCCGCCTCCTCTCGATCCCGGCCGGGCAGGGCCACCGGCCGGCCGACGCCCGCCGCGGTGGCCTCACGCACGACGGGTGTCCCATCAGTACGCCATTGTAACATCGTCCTGACGGTCCTCCTGGCCGTTCAGACGACATCTCAAACCGCCCTCGTCTACGGAGGGCCGGCGGATCGCCGGTCGGATACCTCCAGCGGTTCTACGCGCTGGTCCGAGCGGAGCTCCGCCGGTTCCGCGGGCGCGGGTGGCGGGCATGGCCGGGTCCGGCGAGGTCCTGGTGTCCAGCACGGTCGGAGACCTGGTCTCGAGCTCAGGCATCGCCTTCGAGGAGCGGCTGTTCACCGACCTCCGCGTTTGAACGACCGCCGTCAGCCCCCGGCCGGCCGGGCCGCCCGGCCCGCAGCCACCTGCTCTCTGATCCAGCCGGGGGCCCGCACGGGCACAAGCAGCGGGATGAGGGGCACAGCTCTGTAGAGGCTATATCTGTAGAAGCCATAGAGGCTATAATGGAAAATTAGTCTGTGCAGTGGACCGCGACGCCACGCGGGCTCGATCCGGTGTCGCAGGAAGGGGGCTCGAGCATGCCTCGGCCCATCTGGAAAGGCTACCTGACCTTCGGGCTGGTCACCATCCCGGTGAAGCTCTACACAGCGGAGGATCCCAAGGACCTCCACTTCCGCCTGCTCCACAAGACCTGTGGGACCCCTATTCAGAACCGCCGCTGGTGCCCCTACCACGAAGCCATCGTCCCCTACGAGGACATCGTGCGGGGTTACGAGTACGCGCGCGGCAAGTTCGTCACCCTCACCGACGAGGAGCTGGAGCGGGTGCCCCTCGAGACCGCCCAGACGGTGAACATCGCCGAGTTCGTCAACCTGGAGGAGATCGACCCCATCTTCTACGAGAAGTCCTACTACCTGGCCCCGGGCGACGGCGGCGCCAAAGCCTACGTCCTGCTGCAGGAGGCCCTGCGCGAGGCCAACAAGGTGGCGGTGGGCAAGGTGGTGCTGCGGGAGAAGGAGCACCTCGTGGTCGTCCGCCCCTACCGCGACGGGCTCGTCCTGTCGATCCTCTTCTACGCCGACGAGATCCGCAAGATGGAGGACCTGGAGGAGTTCCCGGTCCAGGCGAAGGTCCATCCCAACGAGCGCAAGATGGCCGTCCAGCTCATCGAGGGCATGACCGACGCGTTCACTCCGGAGGAGTACCGGGACGAGTACCGCGAGAAGCTGCTGGCCCTCATCAAGGCGAAGGTCGAGGGCGAGGCCGTGGTCGTCCCCGAGGCGCCCAAGCCGGAGAAGGTGGTCGACCTGATGGAGGCGCTGCGGCGCAGCCTGGAGCTGGCGCGCAAGGAGAAGGAGAAGCCGGGACCGGCGCGGCGGGGAGCGTCCCGGGCCCAGGCCGCCGCGGCCATGCGGGAGCGGCACCGCTAGCGCCCGCTCCGGGGCTCCGGGCAGGCCGCCTCCGGGACTCCGGGCTCCGGGCAGACCGGCGCGCCGTCTGGGGGGCGCGCCGGTCGTCTCACCGTCGGGTCAGCCTCCCCCCTACCCCCACCGGTCCTCCCGGACCTGACGGGCGATGGCGTCGCGCAGGAGCGCCACCCCCTGCACGTCCTGCTCCTCCACCCCGTCTCCATCGACATGGCGCTCACCTCGCCAGAGGAGGTTACCCGCCGCCCGCGTCACGGAAACGGCGGCGGAAAGGTCCGGCGGGGTCCTGTCGAAATACTCCCGCAACGTCAGGCGCCCACGGGTGCGTGGCGTGATGCCTTCCAGGGCTCCCGAGGAGGGATCTCCCATGGCCCAGACGCGACGTGCCCGGGGTGGCGCCCACTCGCCGCTCCTGGCGGCCCTCCGCCGTGCCGTACGCCTGGCCGCGGCATCCGACCGGCCGGGGGCTCCTCCCGTCGACGAGCTGCCGGAGCTGGCCCGCGAGGGCCTCACCCGCCGCCGCTTCCTGCGGTCGGCCGCAGCGACGGCCGCCCTGCTCGGGGCCGGCGCCGCCGCGGGGCCGCTCGCCCCTGCCCTCCTCGGCGCGCCACGCCGCACCGACGTCCGCGTGGTCATCGTGGGCGCCGGCATCGCCGGCCTGACCGCCGCCTACCACCTCCGCCGGGCGGGGGTGCAGGCCCAGGTCTACGAGGCGGCCGGGCGGACCGGCGGGCGGATGTTCTCGCGGCGGGACGTGCTGGCCCCGGGGCTCGTCACCGAGTTCGGCGGAGAGTTCATCAACAGCGACCACACCGACCTGCTCGCCCTCGTCCGGGCCTTCGGGCTGGAGCTGATGGACATGGAGGGCCCGGGCGAAGCGGCGCTGCGCGACGCCTACGTCTTCGACGGCCGGCACCGCCGGGAGGCGGAGGTGATCGAGGCCTTCCGCCCCCTGGCCCGGCGCATCGCCGCCGACGCCGACCGCCTCCCCGACGAGATCGACTTCCGGCAGAGCCGCAGCCCGGAGGCGGCAACGGCCGTAGCGCTGGACCGCCTGTCGCTCGCCGAGTACCTGGGCCGCATCGGCGCGACCGGATGGATCCGGGAGCTCCTCGAGGTGGCCTACGTCACCGAGTTCGGCCTCGATGCCGGGGAGCAGTCGGCGCTCAACTTCATCGACATGATCGGCACCGACCTGCGCGAGGGGTTCAAGATCGTGGGCGACAGCGACGAGCGGTACAAGGTACGCGGGGGCAACCAGCAGGTGGTGGACACCCTGGCGCGCCGGCTGGCGGCGCAGGTCCACCTCAGCCACCGGCTCGTGGCGGTCCGCCCCCGCGGGCGCGGCTTCACCCTGACCTTCGAGCGCCGGGGTGCGGGACTGGTGGAGGTGCGCGCCGACCTGGCGGTGCTGGCGATCCCCTTCACCGTGCTGCGCGAGGTCGATCTGGGCGTGGACCTGCCGGCGTGGAAGTGGCGGACGATCCGGGAGCTGGGCTACGGGACCAACGCGAAGCTGATGTTCGGGCTCCTGGAGCGGCCCTGGCGCCGGCAGGGATACTCGGGAGCGGCCTACAGCGACGAGGGCTTCCAGCTGTGCTGGGACAACAGCCGGGGGCAGCCCGGCCCGGTGGGTGGGGTGACGCTCTTCTCCGGGGGGACGCCAGGGCTGGCGGTGGGGCGTGGCACGGTCGAGGCGCAGGAGGTCCGCCTGCTGCCGGGGGTGGAGCGCGTCTTCCCGGGGACCGTCCGGGCGCGCACGGGCCGCGGCGCGCGCTGGCACTGGCCCACCTACCCCTTCACGAAGGGCTCCTACGCCTGCTGGAAGCCCGGGCAGTGGACGAGCGTGCGGGGCGCCGAGCGCCTCCCCGTCGGGAACCTCTTCTTCGCAGGCGAGCACTGCAGCCTGGACTTCCAGGGATTCATGAACGGCGGGGCCGAGACGGGCCGAATGGCGGCCCAGGCGGTGCTCCGCCGCGTAGGGGTGCGTCCTTGAGGGCACTTCCCGGTCTTCCCGCGGCACCGTGGGCGCGAGGGCTACCGGTCGCCGGGAGCGGTTGCGCGAGCGTCTCGCCAGGAGGACGGCCGCGGGACGGGGAAAAGGCCACCTCGGGAGTCTGTCTCACTCCGACCGTGAGCGTCCGGGAAGCACTGGAGGCGTGACCATGGACGACCAGGATCTCCGTGAAGAAGGTCTCTACCTGCAGGCCCGGCGGGAGGAGCGGGTGTGGCAGGAGAGCCGACAGCGCGGCATCTCCCGCCGCCGGCTGCTGCAGGTGCTGGCCGCCGGCACGGCCGCGACCGCCCTCGCCGGCGTGGCCGGCGGGCGGGGACGGACCCGTGCCGCCCCCGCTCCGGCTGAGCTGGTCGTGAAGCCCACCCCGCCGGAGTGGTTCTACGACTTCGGCAGCAACAAGGAGATGCGCTGGGAGAACCTCTACGGCCGCGGCTACCTCGTCCCCAACGAGCTGTTCTTCATCCGCAACCACACCCGCACGCCGCGCATCGACGTGGCCACGTGGCGCCTCAGGGTGGAAGGCTCGGGTGTCGCCCGCCCGCTCGAGCTCACCTATGACGACATCCTGGCCATGCCGGCGGTCTCGGTCATCCGCTACATCGAGTGCGCGGGCAACGGGCGCAGCTTCTTCGAGGCCACGTACGGCCGGCGGGCCTCCGGGACGCAGTGGCGCCTCGGGGCCGTCGGCGTGGCGGAGTGGACCGGGGTGCCGCTGCGCGAGGTCCTGGACCGGGCCGGCCTGAAGCGCACCGCCCGGGACGTGATGCCGGAGGGCCTCGACGAGCTGCGGGTGCGGCGGCCGATGTCCATCGCCAAGGCGCTCGAGGAGGACACGCTGCTGGTCTACGCGATGAACGGCCAGCCCCTGCCCCCCGACCACGGGTTCCCGGTGCGCGTCCTCGTGCCCGGCTGGATCGGGATCGCGAACATCAAGTGGGTGGGGCGCATCGAGGTTTCCGAGCAACCGCTCTACTCCGCCTGGAACACGGACAGCTACGTCATGATCGGCCCGGACTACCAGCCCCAGCCCCCGGCTCGCGGCCCCATTCTCACGCTGCAGAACCTGAAGAGCGCCTTCGAGCTCCCCTGGGAGGGAGAGGTCGCGGCGGGGCGGCGTCTCGTCCGCGGACGCTCCTGGTCGCCCGTGGGACGCATCGCCCGGGTGGAGTACAGCCTCGACCGCGGCATCACGTGGCACCAGGCCCAGCTACGCGAGCCCAACATCGCCCGGGCCTGGGCCCGCTGGGACTTCGTCTGGGAGGCCCGGCCGGGGACCTACAGCCTGCGGGTGCGGGCCACGGACGAGCGCGGCAACACCCAGCCGGCCATCGTCCCCTTCAACGAACAGGGCTACCTGTTCAACGCGGTGATCGGCCATCCCCTCACGGTGAGGTGATGACTCGAGGCGGTCGCGCCGTTGGGGCGGGCCTGGCCCTGAGTGTCGCCCTGGCGGCTTCCCTTCCTGCACGTAGCCCATCGCAGGTCGCCGCCGCCCCCTCCCAGGTCGTCGAAGTGCGCGCGCGCGAGTTCGCCTTCGAGCCCAAAGAGCTCACGGTGCGGCCGGGCGAGACCACCTTCGTGGTCCGCAATGTCGGCTCCATCGAGCACAACTTCGTCATCCAGGACGGGGCGCGGCGCACCGTCGGCGAGATCGCGGTGATCCCGCCGGGCACCGCCGAGGAGGTGCGGGTAATCCTGCGGGCCGGGACCTTCCAGATGGTCTGTACCCTGCCGGGCCACAAGGACGCCGGGATGGTGGGGACGCTCAAGGTCGCGCCGTAGCGGGTCGTGGCCCGCCTCTACGCCGGGACGTCGGGGTTCAGCTATCCGGAGTGGCGCGGGGACTTCTACCCGCCGGACCTGCCGGCGGCGCGCATGCTCCACCACTACAGCCGCCGCCTGCCCACCGTCGAGCTGAACCACACCTTCTACCGCTTCCCCTCCATCCACCAGGTGGAGGCGTGGCGCGAGGCCACCCCGCCGGGGTTTCGCTTCGCGCTGAAAGCCCACCGCGTCATCACCCACCAGAGGCGCCTGCGCGACGTCGAGGCGCCGCTGCGGCTCCTGCTCGAGCGGGTCGACCCTCTCCGGGACCGGCGGGGGCCGCTGCTCTTCCAGCTCCCGCCGAGCCTGCGGCGCGACGTGGGCTTGCTGCGCGACTTCCTCCACCTGCTGCCGCCGGGGCCGCGCACAGTGGAGGTGCGCCACCCCTCCTGGCACGACGACGCTGTCTACGCGCTGCTGGAGGAGCACGCCACGCCGCTGGCGGTGATGGAGTCGGACGAGGACGAGCCGGTGCTGCGCTTCCTCGGCCCCTTCGCCTACCTGCGCCTGCACCGCTCGAC